>JBFWYJ010000063.1:0-11631 GCA_050186555.1 Bacteroidia bacterium | reverse complement strand
CAAATATGTTTACTACCCATTTTGTTGGAGCCTGACCTATTGCAGACACGTTATTTGCCATTGCACCAGCCATACAAAGCCCTAACTGCCAAATTGGAGCTTCCATCTCCATGATGTACATTGCTGCTATGCCACCCATAACCGAACCAATTGTGATAGTCATTGCTATTAAACCGAAATAACTAAAATTCAATTTTGCAATTAATCTATTATACCACGAGTCACTTGCTGATGAGCGCGTTGTTGAAATTGTTGTTGCCATAATATTTGTTTTTGTTGTTATTAATTTCTAACGCTAAGGTCTTAATTGCGTTCTTTAATCGGTATGACGCGTGTCATAAATGGGCTTGATTTTTGTCATTTTTTATATCTCATTGTTTTTCAAACAAATAGACTACATTACCTTTGACAAAAAAGCATTGAACTCGTGTCGTAGCTCTTCAAATACCTTTTCAAAACTGTAAAAAGCATCCCTCATTTTAGGATGATCATTTACGGAACGGTGATCTGCTGCCACTGAATTCTCCTTTATTCTGTTTTCTAGGTATGTCTCGTGATCTTTGATGCTGTGGTTTAACTCATCAATATTATTCTTCTGTATAATAAATTGATTCTGAAAGTGCTCAACCAGCTTTAATACATCTGATCCCGTATTTTTTGAAGCCACTTCATTAATTCTGTTGTGCATTACTCCCAAATCATCCTTATAAAATGCCAATTTGCTTAGCCACTCTTTGTGTTCTTCATGCAATTCATAGATTTTCTTTGTTTCCATTTTCTTTGTGTTATAATATTGTTATGGCGAAGTTCGATAAACTATCCAGCCAAATACTGATGAAGGTCATTCAATAATTTGATATTCGTCAACCTTCGTCTTTGATGAACTTTTCAAATTTGCATTCAATTAAGTCGTTTAAACTTTAAAAGAAATAAGTTACCTTAGAGGGATGGACATTCAACTTAAATATAACATAGCCGAAGCAACGCTAAGAATTTTTTGCGGTGTATTATTTCTTTATCAGGGATATGATAAATTATTTAATATTAAAATTAAAGGTGTGGTTGAAACCTTTGTCTCCTCATCTAAAAAAACCAAAATTCCTGTACAACTTCTAACAGCAATCACAACCTACACCTCTATAACAGAATTTATTGGTGGAGCGCTGCTTATTCTGGGTTTATTTAAATCATATGCGCTTGCATTTTTGGGGCTCGATTTAATTCTTGTTGCTGTAGCTTTCAGTACGCTAGAACCTATGTGGGATATGAGACACGTGTTTCCGCGTTTGGCAATGGTAGTAACTCTTTTAATTTTACCAGACGATTTTGAAAAATTTTCATTAGATAAAATTTTAAACTTATCCTATTAATTATGGCTTCAAGCAGTAAAACAAAAAACATCTTAGTTGGTATTGATTATAGCAAATCATCCACAAACGCGCTGCATTACGCATTAATGCTTGCAGATCGCTCTAAATCAAAAGTAACAATGTTTCATGTCTTCGAGTTTCCGTTAGTGCATACAAACTCCGGACTATATTTATTAAACTACAGGGACGTAAAGAAATACGACTTGGAGAAAATGGATAAAATAAAAATTACTGCCATGAAAGATTTTCCAAATGTTAAAATTGAATTAGTCAACACCACTGAAAACATCGGCTCTTACATTGAATCTGAAGCCAAGAAAAAGAAAATTGATTATGTTGTAATGGGACTTGAGACCAAAAGCAAGATTGCAGAATTTATTCAAGGCACAACAGGTGTAAAACTCAGCACAAAAATTAACTGTCCCGTAATAATTGTTCCGGAGAAATACAAAACACACGACCTTGTTCATGCTGTTGTAACAGTAGACAATAAAGAAAATATTAAAAAGCGATCAATGGATAAAGTTGACGCTTTTGCAAAACAACATAAATGCAATAGACAAATTCTTCACATCAAGACCGAAGATGAGTTTTTAATGATTTATGAAAGAAAATCAAAAACAGACAATAAAAAATGGGGAGTAAAATCAGTTGAATCCAAAGATTTTTTAAGTGGTTTAAAAAATTATGTGAAAAATAACAAGGTTGATTTAGCGATTGTTTTCAGTCATTCGCATTCTATGATTTATAATATGTTCAATGAGTCAAATACTAAAGCTATTGCATTTGGCTTAAACGTACCTGTAATGGCAATTCACGAATAATAATTAATACAAACAATATGATCAAGTACAAAGTAAAAAAAATAATGGTTCCTTATGATTTTTCTGCTAATGCAGATAAGGCAATTTCTCATGCTGCATTTATTGCATCTATGCAGAAGGCTGATTTATTCTTGGTACACGTTATTAGCAAATCGGAGGTGGTAGATATAATTCTGCCGATATTAAAGTTAAAGTCTAATAAAGTTATAGTTGATATGGTTTCACAACGCCTTGAAGAAGTTGCAACAGCATTTTCCAAGAAGTACAGAATAAAAGTGAAGCACATGGTTTCAACCGGAAATATTACTTCAGAAGTTGTAAACCTTGCTGAAGAAAATGATATAGATTTAATTATCATGGGAACACAAGGAAAAGACTCTAAATCTGATTTATTTTTAGGAAGCACTGCATATAGGTTGGTAACAAAAGCACCAATGCCGGTGATGACAGTTAAAGAATTGGTTGGGAAAACCGGATATAACAATATTCTATTGCCAATTGACTTTTCTAAACACGCTCGCCAGAAGGTTTCCTATGCCGTTGGGATGGCAAAAGCAATTAGTGCTAAAATAATTGTTTTGGGATTGTATAATGAAGATGAAAAAGAGAGCAAATACAAATTAGAAGTGATGGCTGATCAAATCGAAGCTTATTGCAAAAAGAATAAAGTTCGTGTTGAAACGTTTGTAGATAAAACCAAACATCGAGTTAGCAAAACAAACACATTTGCTAAAAAACATAAATGTGATTTAGTAATAACCATGACTGATCAGTCATTAGAAGGAACAAAAGGTATTTTAAGCTCTTATGATCATGAATTAGTGCATACATCTAAAATTCCTGTTATTTCAATTGAGCCTGAATTTGTTGGATCCTTGTCAACCGGAAGTACTGCCGGCTTGCCATTTTAATCGTAATAACTATGAAAATTATTATAGACGACAAAACCACTTTAGAAAACATCCAAAAAGAATTTGAAAAAACTTACAAATATTTACGTTTAAGATTTTTCAAAACGCCTCATTCCACAAATGAAGGAACAAGTAAAAAGGATTTGCTTAGCGGCGACGTACTATTATCAAACTTGAATTTCAAAAAAGGAGAAATTGAATTCAATGAAGACACAACTGTAAATGAATTAGAACAATTATTCAAATCAAATCTAGGATTAAATGTGCAGGTGTTTAGACAATCAGGTCGTTCTTGGATTGAAACAACTGTAACTGATAACTGGAGTTTAAAGAAACAAAATGAAGAAGGTAAAGAGCTTAGTCAGCTCTAACCTTCTTAAACCTTCATTGTTTTTAATTTGTCGTAATCTACAATTGTGATGTTGCTGCCTTTCAGTTCCAGCAACTTATCTTCTTTAAATTCACTTAGCGTTCTGATTAACGATTCCGTAGCCGTTCCTACTATATTAGCTAAATCCTCACGCGAAATTGAAATATTAAACTTCGCTTGTTCATTAATGGAATATCTGTCATGCAAAGAAACCAGTGCATTGGCGACCCTCTTTCTAACAGAACTATAAGCAAGATTCACTAACATGTTTTCTTTCTCCACAATGTTATCGCTAAGTAACTTGATAAATTTCTTCATCACTCCGGCGTTGTTATATATTAACTGGTAGAAATCATCTTTTGGAATTAGCATAATTTCACTGTCTTCCAGCGCTTCAGCTGTTTCGACAAATGGCTTCTCTTCTAAAAGTGCCACATAGCCAAAAAAATCACCTGCGTTGTAAAGATTTGTAATAAACTCCTTACCATATTCATGATTTTGGTGCGTCTTAACCTTTCCTTTAACCAAGAAGTACAAATAATTAGCATGATTGCCTTCGCTAAAAATTATCTCCTTCTTTTTAAACGTCTTTACTCGCCTTTCACTTGACATTTTTTTTAGTTCATCTAATGAACTTACGTCTTCAAAAAACTTATTTATTCCGTCAAAATTTTGAGCAAACTCAGCCTTTAGTATTTCATTCTTTTTTAACCTGCTTTCCACCGCTCTTAGCAATTCTACATCATCAAATGGTTTTGTAATGTAATCGTCAGCACCCATTTCCATTCCTTTTCTAAGATCAGATCTTTCTGATTTAGCTGTCAGGAAAATGAATGGAATCAACGCAGTTTCAGGAGATTTACTCAATAAATGAATTACACCGTAACCATCCAAAAGCGGCATCATGATGTCACAAATGATTAAATCCGGCTTCATTTTTTGCGCTAGCTCTACACCAAGTTTTCCATTATCTGCCTGGATAACTTTATAATTAGCTAATTCAAGTATTTCAGCTGTATTTTCCCGGACATCATTATTGTCCTCAATTAACAAAATTGTTTTCATGGGCGTTGATTATGCCCAAATTTACTGATTTATCGGAAATGTTAAATAAAATATGGTTCCAATGCCTAATTCGCTCTCAAAATCAATGGTCCCATTAAGCATTTCAACATACTTCTTAACAATATTTAAACCCAAGCCGGTACCCTGTATGTTTGATACATTCTTTGCTCTAAAAAACCTTTCAAAAAGGTTTTTCTTCTCGTCATCCGGTATTCCTAGCCCTTCATCTTTTACAGAAAGCTTGAATTCACCACCACTTATTGAAGTATTAACATAAATGCTTTTCTTTTCAGAAGAAAACTTAATGGCATTTGATATGAGATTTATTAAAATGTTTCTCAAAAATTGCTTATCTAATAATGCTTCTTTATCGCCCTTATGCATGTACTCAATTTTTTGTCCCGGCTTTAAAAGATTAATTAGCTCGCTTGTAATTTCCTGGGTTGTCTCAACAATGTTCAAATTAACAGGATTAGAAGTGACTTTTCCTTCCTCCAGTTTACCTGCGGATAAAAAATCATTCAATATCATTGTCATGTTTGTTACTGCCGACTTAATTCTATCAACATGGCGCATCCTTTTATCGTCTTCCTCAGCGTCTTTATATTTGCTAATCAGAGAGACGGAGGAGAGAATTGTGCTTAATGGTGTTCTAAATTCATGAGATGCCATGGTCACAAATCGTGATTTCATGTCATTCAATTCCTTCTCCTTATTAAGCGCTTCTTGCAGTTCACTCTTCGAGGCTTCTAATTCATTCAATGTTTCTTTTAACACCCGGGTTCTTTCATCCACCTTTCTCTCCAATTCTAAATTAACCCTTTTGATTTCTTCCTCGGATCTTATTCTTTCACTAATATCAATAATAAAGGCTATCGCAAAGACTTTATCTCCGGTTTTATAATGACTTAAACTAATTTCTACAGGTAACTCCGTTCCGTCTTTCTTTTTTGCGAACAATGTCATTCCTTTTCCCATTGGTCTGGAATGGGGGTTTTTCATGAATCCATCTCGGTGTGAGGAATGGGTTTTCTTAAACTTATCTGGGATAAGTGTTTCAACCGATTTATGGAGAAGTTCGCCTGAATTGTAGCCAAAAATTCTTTCAGAACTTGGATTTGCTTTTTCTATAATTCCTTCCTGATTAACAATTAAAATAGCCTCCGTAGAATGCTCAAAAAGGGCGTTAAGTCTTTCCATTTCCAACCTGTTATTTCCGGTCATTTCGTACATCAGCAAAATTTGGGACGGAAATTATTTTAATTCTGCAGATTAAAAAATGACTTTGGTCATAAAGATACTATTTTCATAATTCCTTTTGTGAAATTAATTTATGGATTTTTTTAGCGTCTTTCAATGTTCCTAATTGCATTCCCTTATTAATAATTGTAGCAGATCCACTAGCTACGCCAAATTTACAAGCCTCTTCGATTGGTTCGTTGTTCATCAAACTATAAATTATTCCGGCTACCATAGTGTCACCTGCTCCTACCGTACTCTTTACAATTAATTTCGGTGGCATAAAATGAATTGATTTTTCAATCGAAACGAATAAAGCGCCCTTGTCTCCTAAGGAAATAATAATGTTTTCTATTTTTTTTCTATTTATAATGGCTTTTGCCTGTGCTTTTAATTGTGGAATTGTCAATTGCTTACTTCCGAATAATTGGGAAAATTCTGTTTGATTTGGTTTAATTAAAAATGCGCCGCTTTTAATTATCTGTTTTAAAGGTTTACCGGCCGAGTCTACAATTAGCTTAGCATTATTCCGTTTTACAAGTTGATATAGTTTAGAATAGAAATCCGGAGAAATGTCTTCATTAATGCTCCCGCTCAAAACAATAAACTTTGGATTACTATTGGCAATTTCATTTAGTACCTGTTTCCATTCTTGTGGTTGACAAGGATTTACCGGCATACCAAAGCGGAATTGCAAATGTGTTTGATTCTCAAATACAATAAAGTTCTCTCTGGTGTAATGCCTTGATGGAACAGAAACATAGGGAATGTGTAAGTGGTGAATCATTTGGTTTAATAGCACTCCGGTATAGCCTCCGGAAATAAAAACACATAAAGAGTTTAAATTAAAGTTTCTTAGCGCTCGGCTCACATTAATTCCTCCTCCACCCGCTTCATATAAAGGATAAGTGCATTTTAATTTCTTCTCCGGAACAAATTTCTCTACTACAGTACTTTTGTCGATACAAGGTGCCAAAGTTATTGTAATAATATCATGACTCATCTTACTTTAATTTAATGCTTTCTGCTTTAACAGGTATTGTTACGCACTCATATCCATTCTCATTTAATATTTCTTTAAACCTTACTTTTGCTTCCGTTTCGCCATGCACTAAAAATATTTCTTTAACCCGGCTTTTATCCTGACACGATAAAAAGGACAATAATTCATTATAATCAGCGTGTGCACTATATGATTCCATTATTTTTATATCCGCTTTAACCTTTACAGGTTTGCCAAAAATAAACACTTCATTCTCTCCTCTAATTAACTTGCCTCCAAGTGAGTTTGGTGTACAAAAACCCACAATTAAGACCGTGTTTTTTTTATCTGATAAGTGATGGATTAAATGGTGCTTAATTCTTCCTGCATCCATCATTCCGGAAGAAGAAATGATGACGCTTGGTTTTTTGCTGCTATCAATTGCCTTTGATTGCTCAACTTCAGTTACATACTTCAGTCCGTCAAAACCAAACGGATCATCATCTTTCTGAAGCGTTTCTTGAACATCTTCATTTAAATGATAACGATACTCATACAGCAATTTGGTGGCATTGGTTGACAATGGGCTATCAATGAAGATTGGAACCCTTGGCAATCGATTGTTATTAAATAATTGATTTAACGTATATGCCAGTTCCTGAGTTCTACCCAAGCTAAAAGCAGGTATCAATAATTTTCCCTTCTTCTTAATACATGTTTCCAAAACACAATTTAATAATGCTTCTGTAGCATCTTTTTTAACATCATGTAATCTGTCTCCATAAGTGCTTTCACATATTATATAATCCGCTTGAGGAAACTTGTCAGGATTTTTCATTAATAAATCATCGTATCTGCCTACATCACCTGAAAAGGAGAGTTCAATAACTTTTCCATTCTGTTTTTTGAGAGATAGCGAAGAAACTGCACTTCCTAAAATATGTCCGGCATTGGTAAACACTAACGACAACTCATCAGAAATTACAAGCTTCTTATTATATGCTACTATTTCAAATAACTCCATACACCTGTTTACATCATCCTTTGTGTACAATGGTTTAATTAAATCCTTTCCTTCTCTTTTTCTTCGCTTATTGACATAAATAATATCAGCCTCTTGAATAGCAGCACTGTCCATTAACAAAACTTGGGCAACTGCTTTTGTGGGAGGAGTACAGTATATTGTACCGGAAAATCCCTGTGCAACAAGGTATGGTAAACTTCCTGAATGATCTATATGTGCATGAGATAATATGACGGCCTCAATTTCCTGTGGATCAAAGCCAAGATGTCTGTTAAGATTGCCTGTTTCCTTACCCATGCCTTGATAAAGTCCACAATCGAGCAGGTATTTTTTTCCACTATCTGTCGTAAGCAAATGCTTACTTCCGGTTACTGATTCAGTTGCACCAAGAAATTTCAGTTCCATTTAACAATATTACTAATCAAATTTTGAATAAAAAACTAAATGGCCCTGTAATCCTGACAAAACTCATTTTATATCATCTCATTATGAAATAATTTAGTCCCTGTATGAAGTCAATATTATGTGCATATGATTTTTCAGAAGCTTCTGAAAGCGCATTGTCAGTTGCATCAAGATTAGCTGTTTATTTTAACGCTAATTTGGTTGTTACGCATGTTTATTCGGTTCCGGTTGTATCCACAGAAATCGGTTATATAAACATAGATGATTATGCTATTAATGAAAGCACACATAGAACTCTAAAAGAAAGGTGTGAAAAGTTAAAAATAGATTGGCCGGATTTACATGACGTAGAAATTGTTGTGGATGCTGGTTTTGTGGTTCAAAAGTTAAATGAATTGGCTGGTGAAAAAAATTGCGACTTGGTTGTGATGGGAATAGACAACGAGAAGAGTTTTGTCAAGGAACATTTATTAGGAAGCAGCTCTATTTTAGAAGCAAGAAACACCAAAATGCCTGTTTTAATCGTTCCAAAAAATGCCGATAATAAAAAAATAACTTCGATATTATACGCATGTGATTATGCGCAGGACTTTATTGAAAGCACAAGTCTAATACAAGTCAAATACTTTACAAAAATGTTTAATGCCAGGCTTAATATACTTCACGTTTTAAAATCAGATCACGAATTAAACATGAAAGAACGAAATAATGACAAGTATATTGAAAGTCAATTAAAATCAACTGAACATAATACCTTTTTTATTTATGACGAAAGCGCAGCAGAAGGCATTATAAACTTTGTGAAAAATCATCCAACTGATTTAATAATAGTTGAACCCCATCATCGAAATTTCTTTGAAAGATTATTTAGCAAAAGTACTACTAAAGAATTGGCGTTTCACCTAAATATTCCAATACTTGCAATACATGGATAACTTACTCCATCATTACCCGGTCATCTCCTTTAAATAAAGGCGCCTGAACACTAATGACTTTAAGTGGTTTTTTGCCTTTAACAAGAACAGAATGAGTAGTCCCTTTAGGAATAAAGATAACATCACCTTCCTTTATGTTAAACTCCTTATCGCCTAGCTTCATTAATGCCTCCCCTTCCTGGACAATGACATGCTCTGAATGATTCATATGCTTATGTGCACGAACCTCAGATTTAATTATTATGCAAAAGCTGGAAACCAAGCTATCAGAAAAAAGATTGTTAGTAACAACCGGCCTGTTGCCTGCTTCGAATTTCTTCACATTGATAACATCTTGCGCTTTTCCGTAAAATGAGAATATAATTGTCCCAGTAATTATTAATAGCTTATACATACTAATTTGCTTTGACAGGTTGCGCCTGTTGTTGAACTACAGTATTTGGTTGTGCGCCAATTACCTGAGGAGTAATAAGCGGTAAATATTTCTTTGCATCCTGATGATTTGGATTCAACTGTAAAGTTCTTTCCCATGCTTGCTTGGCATAAAAATACTTTTGTTGATTGAAATAAGCGCCTCCTAAATTGTACCATGCTTCTGCATTACCTGGCTCTAAGATTGTCCACTTTCTGTACTCTAAAGCGGCCGTATCCATATGTCCACGATTAAATGCAACAGAACCTCTGTTCTTTAAATCGTTACTATAAACTGTGTAGTAATTCCTTAAATAAGGATTATTAGGATAAAGTCTTTCTGCATTTTTCCAATAATACAAGGCTTCAAAATCCTTTCTTAATTTAAAATAAGCTAATCCCAAATTCAGGTATCCGTTAACATATCGAGGATGCAATTCAATTGCATGCTTTAAAAATTTGATTCCCTTATGAAGCGCTACTTCACGTTTATTACTTAGACCGCTTTCTTTTAATTCTTGGTCTGTAATCACTAATGTTCCGTTGTAATCATTATATCTTGTTGAATCCTGACCAGGAATATTGATGCCTGTAATTTCTTTGGTATCTGCCAAATCAACCCAACGCGCACCAGCATTACCTAAAACTAGCACACTGTGCGGCATGGTTTTAACATCCTTTAAAAATAATGTAACATCATTCTTCCAATCCCAGTTTCTCTCCCAGGTTTTGGCTCCATATAACACCGTAATAACTAAAACTAAAATCATCAATACACTTCTCCTTAGATTCAAGTTTATGCTTGCTAACTTATCAAAGCCTTTGAGCATAAAGTAAGCCATCGCAATACAGAATCCAATCGAGGAATGAAATATCAAACGTTCGCCCATGGTTGCCCCAATATCCATTAATATATTGCCAATCATTAACTCAAAAACAATATATGTTGCAATCGCAAATCCTAGTAAGTGTTTACGTAACACATAATAGACGCCGGCCACTAACATTCCTATGTGGACTACCATTGACAATAAGAAATCCCAACTTGTAAAATGCCTGTAAGGAATTGTATTAAACGAATAGTCGGATGACAAAGGGTGAGGGAAAATACAAAGTCTCAAATATTTCAACAACACATATCCCTTTGTTGCAAATTTTTCTTCTCCGTTCGCCAATAAATAAGGATTGTTCAATATTTCCGTATCCGGAACTCCAGGCTTCAACTTTACAGCCACCAAACGCATTGCTAAATAAAATAGCATTACAAAGTAATACCAACTCATAAGCGTATGGAAATTCTTTTGTTTATTTGTTCTTCCAATTACAAAAACACCCAGAACCAAATAAACGAAAGGCCATAACCAAAATGAACGAATTGGTTTAGCGCCCGGCTTAGCGTGCATGTCAAAATCTCTCTTCATGTATAGCATCAAGAATGCTGCAAGAACAAACATCCCACCGACAATAATTACATTCTTTGCCTCTTTTGTTTTTATCAACTCTTTGAGTGCATCTTTATTTAAATACTTTCTCAGGTCGACATCGTTCTCTGTAAACGTATACACAGCTAATGGCAATAAGCCTATCAAGAATACAGCATATTCTTTAGACAACAAGGCCAATAAAAACATCACACAAGCCCAGAACAATTCCTTCCAAGCTCTTGTTTCAAGGTATTTGAAGGAATATAAAAAGGTGAGGGAAATAAAAATTAAAGAGAAAATCTCGTCTCTACTTTTTACGTTTGCAATTGCTTCCGAGTGAATAGGATGCATTGTAAATAACAAAGCGGCCAAAAAAGCTAGGTCTTGGTTATTTCTAAAAAAGTACCTTGCAAATACTAAATAAAGGAAAACACAACCCAAGGCAAATGTCCAAATGTTGTTGAAATGCCTAATTCGGGCGCTATAAACCTGACAATCAACCTCATTGAAGATTCCGTCAATGTTTAAATCTTCATCAAAATCATTCTTGAAGTTTTTATTCAAATCCCAACAGTTGTAACATTCGTTTGGTTCTGGTATGCCATTATTGTTGAGGTCTACATAGTCGTTAAATTCGTAATTGGTTTCTGGCCGGCCACAGTCTGATGTGT
>JBFWYJ010000062.1:0-11786 GCA_050186555.1 Bacteroidia bacterium | reverse complement strand
CACTATAAATAGAGAATCAGGAAAAGCAATCTTGAATTTTATTAAAACTGGAGAAAACTTAGGTCAGTAAGAAAAAAACAGAAAAGCCTTATTTTCTAGAGCAAAATTAAGCAAACAACAAATTGCCAATTTAATTGAAGATGCAAACAACGGTTCCGTCAGCGGAAAAGATTTTGAAACGTATTATATTAAGGAACGTAATAATTGCGTTGACTTAATAAAGAACTCTAAAGAACTTAATTTAAATTTACCTTTAACTATCCAGGCATTTCGCACAAGCCTTATTCCGGTTGAAAACTTAATAAAGGAAAAAAATAACGGAGCCCTTCCTAATTCTATTATTAACAAAGCCAGTATTTAATCTTGTCCATCCTTTTTTTAAATAATACTTCTATAAGAATTAAAAACATCCGGATTACTAAAATCTGGATAAAAGAAATTATATCAAAAGAAAAAAAAATTGTTGGTGATATTAATTTCAATTTAATAAATGACAAAGAGCTGCTAAAAATAAATCAAGAATTTTTACATCATAACACGCTTACAGATATTATTACATTTGATTATTGTGAGGGCAAACAAATAAATGGTGAAATATACATTAGTGCTGATCGAATAACCGAAAATGCGAAAAAATTCAATACACCATTTCAAGATGAACTACTACGAGTTATCATACATGGCGTGTTGCATTTGTGCGGATACACAGACAAATCAAAAGAAGAAAAAATAAAAATGCGGAAAAAAGAAGATGCCTGTCTGAAATTCTTTTATTCTAAATCGGTATAGCTATCTCAAAATAGCATTCCTTATTTCAATTTTTCTATATTTGGCTAAGTCAAAATCATGAAAAAACTATTACCCTATTTCTTTGTTGCCGTTGGATATATTCTAAACGCACAAACATCGAGAAACGCTGCGGTTGAGCTTTGGGCACAAGTTCAGACATCTCCTCCAACCGTTACATTAAACTGGCTGCCTATGGCAGGAGCAACGAACTACGCAGTTGCTAAAAAAACAAAAACTGCAGGAGCATGGACCACAATAGCCGGAACTATTCCCGGCACCGTAAATACTTTTGTTGATAATTCAGTAACTGCCGGTGGTGATTACGAATATAGAGTGTTCCGAACTGCGCCTTCCTTAACTTATGGTGGCTATGGTTATATTCATGTTGGTATTGAATCTCCGGCAATTGAAAATAGAGGAAAACTAATTTTATTGGTTGCTGATAATTTCAGCGTGTCATTAGCAGCAGAAATTTCCCGATTAGAAGAAGATATGGAGGGAGACGGATGGGATGTTATCACTGCATATACAAGCACTGCCGGAACGGTTCCTTCAGTAAGAGCTCAAATTCAAGCAATATACAATCAAGACCCTGCTAATACCAAAGCGTTATTTATCCTTGGGCACGTTCCCGTTCCTTATAGCGGGGATTTTGGTCCTGACGCACACACAAATCATCAAGGTGCATGGCCTGCCGACACTTATTATGGCGACATGGACGGTACATGGACAGATGCAACAATAAATGTAACAACAGGGCTTCCCGCTCGTACGCAAAATATTCCGGGTGATGGGAAATTTGACCAAAACACAGTTCCCGGCAATGGAGTGGAATTACAGGTTGGTCGTGTTGACTTATACGCAATGCCTGCATTTACTTTAACTGAAACTCAGCTTACAAAAAACTATTTAGATAAGGACCACGACTATCGCAAAAAGAATTTTTCTGTTCAAAAAAGAGGTGTGGTTGATGACAATTTTGGTTATTTCAGCGGAGAAGCGTTTGCCTCCAGTGGATATAAAAACTTTGCTCCTTTAGTTGATCCAAACAATGTAATTGCAGCGGACTATCTTACAACGCTTAATGCCAACGATTATCTGTGGTCTTATGGTTGTGGTGGAGGTAGTTATACTAGTGCAAGCGGTATTGGCAACACAACAAACTTTACTACATCAAACACCCAGGGCGTATTTACAGTTTTGTTTGGAAGTTATTTTGGTGATTGGGACATCAGCAATAATTTTCTAAAGGCGCCTTTGTGTCAGGGTAAAACATTGACCAATTTTTGGTCGGGTCGTCCACACTGGGCAATCCATCATATGGGATTAGGTGAAAACATAGGTTATGGCGCTAAGGTTACACAAAACAATGTTGGTTTGTATTATTTCAGTTATGCACAAAAATACATTGGCATTTCCTTAATGGGTGATCCAACTTTAAGAAATGATATTGTTAGTCCGGTTTCAAACGTAGTGGCAACAAGAATTGGAAATGATTGTCACATTACTTGGTCGGCTTCTACACAAACAAATGTTTTAGGATATAATTTGTACATGAAAAATGATACCAACAAAACATATACTAAAATTAATTCCAGTTTGATTTCAGGGACAACTTATACAGATCCTTGTATGGTTTATCCCGGAACTTATAAATATATGGTTCGTGCGCTCGTGTTAGAAGATGTGCCAAGTGGTAAATATTACAATATGAGTGAAGGCATTATGGATACAGCTCTAAATAATATTAACCTTGCAATTTATGCGACTGCGGGCGCGATTTATTCCGGCACTAGTTCTGCTGTAAGTTTCACTTGCCAAAACACAGGAGGAACGGGGTTTAACTGGAACTTTGGCGATGGCAATAACAGCAATCAACAAAACCCTAATCACACTTACACTGTTAATGGAAACTATACAGCAACCTTGGTAATTACAAATGGTTGTAATTCTAAAACTTTAACGGTACCTGTTGGTATTACGACAGATGTAAATGATACTGAATTGACGGAATTAAGCAATGTATACCCAAATCCTAATAATGGACAATTTAAATTAAGTTTATATAATCCGTCTTATGAATCTATTGAGGTATCGATATTTGATATGACAGGCAAAATGCTTGGTAACGAAATAATTGCCGGTACTGAAGTTGACTTAACAATAGGAAATTCAAAAAAGGGATTATATCTGATTAAAGCCAGATACTTAAATTCTGATAGAGTTATAACTAAACGCGTTATAATAGAGTAAAAGAAAAGCAGCCACATGGCTGCTTTTTTATTTTAATCTGCGCAACTGTTTGTTTCTTTAGTATACTTAACTTTCATTGCTGTATCAGGTAAAAATGATTTTCCATATTTATCCTGAATCATGAAACAATTCATCCTTTCCTTTCTGTCTCCCTTAGATTTAGCAAAACAATCACATGTAGCTTTAACTTTCTCTTCATAGGATAAAGATAAATTTATTCCATTCTTTTTGTCCTGATGTTCTTGTAAGCACTTATTTGTAAGTTCCTTAAACTTTTTATGTTCTTCGCTGCCTTCACCTAACTCTTTGACAATTTTTTCTTGCAGTTCTAAACACTTTCCTTTCTCATTCTTGTCTTTTGCGCTAGTAATGCAATTACATAATTCTTTGGCCTTTTTTTCTGGATCGCCTCCGCCAACAGACAGAAACAAAGCAATAATTACAAATAGTTTCATAATAATAAGATTTAGAAAAATGAATGTACATTATTTCTATTTTATTTCCAATAATTGTACATTTAATCCATGAAAAAAATGAGAAAAAATTGGCCCCTTGGTTTTCTCGGATTCATGTCTGCTCTGAGCGTCCAATATTTCCAAACACATGATTATCTGGATTTAGTTTGGTTTGTGTGGATAATTTGGTTCTTGTATTTTTTTCCTATTAAATCTCACAATTCATGAACGAAAAACTATTTCAACGCCATAATGGCACATGTGAACTTTGCCGCAAAGCAAAAGTAGATGTTAACTATATTGTTGCACCTAAATCAGGGTCGAACATTGATGAAGTGGTTGGACTATGTAGTCCGTGTAATGAAATTGTCACTCGTCTATCCGGATTAAATCTATCAAATTCTTCATTCTTGAATGAGTCTATTTGGAGTGAAATACCTGCAATAAAAATAATCTCCTGGCGATTATTAAAAGATAAACAAGATGAGGGTTGGGCGTCAGATTTGTTAGATTCTATTTACCTCACAGAAGAAGAACTACAATGGGCTAACGATGGCTACACATCACCACAAGACGTTATTGTTCACAAAGACAGTAATGGTACCGCTTTATCAAACGGCGATACAGTTTCTTTAATAAAAGATTTAAATGTAAAAGGCGCCAACTTCACTGCAAAAAGAGGAACTGTTGTAAAAAATATATCATTGGTAGACGACAATAGCACTCAAATAGAGGGCAAAGTAGAGGGGCAGCAAATCGTTATTCTTACACAATTTGTAAAAAAACAGAATTGATTTGAATAATACAAAAACAGAAGACGATGGTCCGGGATTCTTAAATTTATTAATAATCCTCCTGAGTTTCTATGTGCTAATAGCCTTGCTGGTTGACGCGTTCGTTTCATTGCCTCCTGAAATTTCTAAACTCCTTAACTATATTGACAATTTAGTTTGTCTGGTGTTCTTCTATGATTTTATCGTTCGTTTTATTCAAGCAGAAAACAAATTGAAATTTATGAAATGGGGTTGGATAGATTTAATCGCTTCAATACCAAATTTAGAAATATTGCGTGCCGGAAGATTGCTAAGGGTTATCCGGATATTAAGGGTTATTCGAGCCTATAAATCAGTGAGGCACATTATTGCACAAGTATTTCACAGCAAAGTCAAAGGAGCATTAACTTCGGTAACTTTTGTGGCAATACTGGTATTAATTTTTTCTTCAATTGCCATTTTGCAGGTTGAAAACCATCCTGACAGTAATATAAAAACTGCAGAAGACGCCATTTGGTGGTCATACGTAACAATTACTACCGTCGGTTACGGAGATAAATATCCTGTTACTACGGAAGGCCGGTTAATTGCCGTGGCTCTAATGACTGTTGGTGTTGGGTTGTTTGGAACCTTTACCGCCTATGTTTCAAGCTGGTTTGTCAAAGACAATGCCAAAAACAATTAATGCATTTAATAATCGAGGTCATTCGTAAAATAACCAAAGAAGACAATCCTCTCGTTGCAAAACTAATACGTGATGTTTTTGATGAACACAGAGTTAATCCTGCCGGAACAGTTTATGTTGACCCCACAACAGATGCCCTGTTTGAATTGCATCAAGTAAAAGACGCGTTTCTGTATGTAGTTGAACTTAATGGAAAAATTGTTGGGTCCTGTGGTATATTTCCAACTGAAGGACTTCCTAGTGGTTGTGCAGAGATTGTAAAATTTTATTTTCTAAAAGAAGCTCGCGGTAAGGGACTAGGAAAAAAAATATTTAAAATCTGCTTAAATGAAGCCAAAAAATTAGGTTACACTGAAATTTATCTAGAAAGTCTGCCTAAGTTTGCCACTGCGATTGACATGTATAAGAAATTAGGCTTTTCGCAACTTTCTAGCCCCCTTGGCAATAGCGGGCATTATGGATGCAACATTTGGATGAAAAAAGAAATTCTTTAATTGACATTTTATTTTGATTTTCTTACCTTGTAGAGATTCATTAATAAAATCTAATTCTTCATGACAAGCACTTTAATCAACAAAAAATTTGATGCAATTAATCCAAAAGTTTCAGAGCTCCACGAATCGGACACATTGGCAATTAACGAATTATCAAAAAAATTACAATCTGAAGGCAGATCAATTTATCGTTTTGGCTTAGGACAGTCTCCTTTTCCTGTTCCTGAAATTGTTGTTGAAGCTTTAAAATTACACGCTTCTGAAAAAGATTATTTGCCTGTTCAAGGACTTATGGCCTTACGTGAAGCTGTTGCTGATTTTCACAGAAGACATGACGCAATTGATGCACAACCAAAAAATATATTAATTGGCCCCGGCTCAAAAGAGCTTGTGTTTTTATTACAACTAGTTTTTGATGGGGAAATTATTATCGTTAGTCCTTGTTGGGTTTCATACATACCACAAGCAAAAATTCTTGGGAAAAAAATATCTGTGATTCATAGTTCTTTTGATGAACGCTGGCAATTGACGCCTCGTCTTTTTAAAGAGTACACCAAAAATCGAAATGAAAACAGTGAACCGGCATTGATGATTTTAAATTATCCCGGCAACCCTGACGGCGTAACGTTATCTCCTGAGCATTTAAAAGAAATTGGAGAATTAGCCAGGCGCGCTAACGTATACATATTATCAGATGAAATTTATGGATTAACGCATCACAAAGGAGAGCATATTTCTATCGCGCGTTATTATCCTGAAGGAACCATAGTAAGTTCTGGACTTTCCAAATGGTGTGGCGCAGGTGGATGGCGATTAGGCACTTTTACGTTTCCCGAAAACTTAGCGTCTTTACTAAAAAAGATGGCCGTTGTTGCCAGCGAAACATACACTTCTGTTAGTGCTCCAATACAATTCGCAGCCATTAAGGCATTTAAAGGCAGTCTCGAAATAGAAGAATATCTCTGTCATACAAGAAGAATTCTAGCACATTTAGGTAACGAATGTTTTCAATTGTTAATTCAAGCCGGAGTTAAACTTCACAAACCTGAAGGTGGGTTTTATATATTTGTTGACTTTTCTAACTTTTCTGAAAAGATTAAAAACCGCGGTATAAAAAACTCTTCTCAGCTCTGTAATATTTTATTAGAAGAAACCGGCGTAGCTATACTGCCCGGAAGTTCTTTTAATAGGACACCAGAAGAGTTTACGGCCCGATTAGCCTACGTTGATTTTGATGGTGCCAAAGCGTTGGCGGCCTCAAAAGTTATTCCGTTGCACGAGGCACTGCCCGAATCATTTAATGAAATACATTGTTTCAAAACAGTTGAGGGGATCAGACGAATTTGTCAGTGGCTGAACAGCCTATAAAAGCATTTCTTGAATTTCCAGCCACCTTGATGATTTGAATTCTAGTTCCTCATTTATTCTAGAAATCTTTTCTGATAGCGCCATAACTTTTTCATAATTATCTGAAGCATTAGTTATTTGTTCTTCCAATTCTTTTTTGCTTTTCTCCAAAGTTGGAATTTCGTTTTCCAAACTTTCAAGTTCTCTTTGAATTTTATATGAAAGTTTTTTTGCCGGATTTTCGCTCTTATGAACTTCTTTAGGTTCAGATTTATCTACAAGCTCTTTACTAATACTATTGTCTTGATTGTTTGAACTCCAAATTTTATATTCGGTGTAATTTCCGGGAAAATCTTTTATGGCCCCATTTCCCTCTAATACAAAAACATGGTCAACTATTTTATCTATAAAATATCTATCGTGTGAAACAATTAATACACATCCGCTAAAATCGAGCAAAAACTCTTCTAAAGTTTCTAATGTGATTATGTCTAAATCATTTGTTGGTTCATCGAGAATTAAAAAATTTGGATTCCTCATCAAAATGGTTAACAAGTACAGCCTTCTTTTTTCTCCTCCACTTAGCGTGTGCGAATAACTGTACTGGACCTTTGGAGGAAAATTAAATCTGGTTAATAACTGCGATGCACTAAGCTGGGTGCCATTAGCAAGAGGAATATATTCTGCTATATCGCGAATAACCTCAATGATTCGTTTATCACTGTCAATTTTCATTCCGGCCTGAGAGTAATATCCAAATACAACAGTTTCCCCAATATTAATCTTCCCTGAATCTGGATTTTCGAGTCCTTGAATCATTTTCAACAGCGTTGTTTTTCCCGTGCCATTTTTCCCTAAAAGCCCAACCCGTTCTCCCGGAATAAATGTATATGTAAACGGCTCGCTAATAATTATTTTTGCCGGATAGACTTTTGTTACTTTATGTATTTCAACTGTTTTAGAGCCTAATCGTTCCGTCTTTACACTCAGCTCTAGTTTATTTTCACTCCTTCTATTCTTTATTTTATTCTCAATTTCGTAAAAGGCGTCTATTCTAGATTTTGATTTGGTCGTTCTTGCTTTTGGCATTTTCCTTATCCATTCTAGCTCTCTCTTGTATCGATTTAAGTTCTTTTCAAATTCCGATTTTTGGATGTCTATTCTTTCATTTTTCTTTTCAAGATAATATTCAAAGTCTCCATTGTATTCATATATTTTAAAGTCTTCCAATTCCAAAATTCTTCTACACACAGCGTCTAAAAAATATCTGTCATGAGTAACTAGTAAAATACTTAAATTCTTGTTCGATAAATAATTTTCAAGCCACTCTATCATTTCCAAATCCAAATGATTAGTTGGCTCGTCCATTATCATTAAATCCGGCTGATTGATTAATAATAAAGCTAACGCAAGCCTTTTTCTTTGGCCCCCAGAAAGTTCTCTTATTTTTTGATTTAAGTCGTTTAAACCTAAGCTTGACAGAATTTCTTTGATCTGTTTTTCATAATCCCAAGCTTCTAAACGGTTCATTTCCTCAATAGCTTCCTCCAGATTCTTTTGATTAATTACACTATTGGAATCATTACACTTTTTAACAGCATCATTATATTTCATATAGCATAATGCAAATCTATTATCTGCATTTGTAATATAATCATTGATGCTTTTAGTTTCGTTAAATGAAAAATCCTGATCCAAAAACCCAACTTGTATATCCTTCCTAAACACAGCCTCTCCTGTGTCAGGAATTTCAATTCCTTTCAGAATTTTAAATAATGTGCTTTTGCCCGACCCGTTCTTTGCAACCAAGGCAACCTTCTCGCCTTGAGCAATACCAAAAGTTATATTATTAAACAAAATTTTGTCGCCAAAACTTTTACTTAAATTATTTACCGATAGAAGATTCAATATTCACAAACAAAAAAATCGCGTTATAAAACGCGATTTTATTTTAATTTAATTTTCTTACATGTTTTGAATTACCATGGCGCTTGCTCCACCGCCGCCGTTACAAATTCCCGCTGCACCGTTCTTAGCATTGTTTTGCTTTAACACGTTTATCAGCGTTACAATGATTCTTGCGCCACTACAACCTAAAGGATGTCCTAAAGAAACTGCACCGCCATTTACATTTACTTTAGACGCATCAAGATTCATAATTTTAATATTTGCCAGACCAACAACGGCAAATGCCTCGTTTAATTCATAATAATCAACATCCGACATTTTTAAACCGGCCTTTTCTACTGCTTTTGGCACAGCTAAACTTGGTGCTGTCGTAAACCACTCAGGATTTTGCTCAGCATCTGCATATCCAATAATCTTTGCAATTGGTTTTAAACCTAAGGAATCTGCTTTTTCCTTACTCATTAAAACTAATGCGGCCGCGCCATCATTCATTGTGCTTGCATTTGCAGCCGTTACAGTACCTTCTTTTTTAAACACCGGTTTTAATCCTGGAATTTTATCAAAATTTACATTTTTGTATTCTTCATCTTCAGAAACAACAACATCTCCTTTTCTTGTTTTTATTGTTACCGGAATTACTTCGTCTTTAAATTTGCCTGCAGCCCAAGCCGCCGCTGATCTTTTGTATGATTCAATGGCAAAATTATCTTGATCCTCTCGTGAAAATTTATGTTCGGCGGCACAAGTTTCTGCACAATTACCCATCGGTACACTGCCATAAACATCTGTTAAACCATCCTTTGCAAGACCATCAACCACTACGCCATTACCATATTTTGCGCCCCACCTGTTGTTTTCCAGATAAAAAGGCACATTGCTCATGCTCTCCATTCCTCCCGCAATTACTACCTCAGCATCTCCTAACATGATGCTTTGGGCAGCTAGTGAAATTGCTTTCATGCCACTTGCACATACCTTGTTAACAGTTGTACAATTCACATTATCTGGCAAACCTGCAAACTTTGCGGCTTGTCTGGCCGGAGCCTGGCCTAAATTAGCCTGCAAAACACTTCCCATAATAACATCATTCACTTGTTTTGGATCAAGCTTAATTCTGTCCATTGCACCCTTAATTGCAAATGCCCCTAATTGCGTAGCTGATACTCCGTTAAAAACACCGCCAAAAGAACCCATTGGTGTTCTTACGGCAGAAACTATATATACTTCTTTCATATTAATTATTTAGCGTGCCTAATTTACATATTATTTGCTTGTTATTATTGCTTTCTAACGCCAATTATTGTCAATTTTATTGCTTTTTCTTGTGCCGGCATATCACTACCTTTGAGTGATGGAAGGCATAGTAATTAAGTCAACCGGTAGTAATTATTTTGTTCGAACAAACGATGGAGAACGAATTGTTTGCAAACTAAAAGGTAAAATCCGACTAGACTTAAGAAAAACTACTAACCCAATTGCTGTTGGCGACAAGGTTGAAATTGAAAGCAATAATAATAACGAAGGTGTTATCACACAAATCTATCCCAGAAAAAACTACATTATTCGCAAGGCATTAAATTTAAGTAAGCAAACCCATATTTTAGCAAGTAATATTGATCAGGCTATATTGGTTGCGACGCTTGTTGAACCCAGAACAAGTCTTGGGTTTATCGATCGATTTTTAATAACGGCAGAAGCATACTCCATTAAAGCTATACTTCTATTTAATAAACAAGATGTTTTGGCTCCGGAGTTGGTAGAAATACAAAATGAAATTGCCGATATCTATAAAAATATTGGTTACGAAGTATATCAGATAAGCAGTTATGATAAAAACGATGTTGAATTGATTCGCGAAATTTTCCAAAACAAAACCAGTTTACTAGCCGGGCACTCCGGTGTTGGAAAATCAACATTAATTAATGCTTTACAGCCGGGATTACAATTGAAGACAGGAGAAATATCTCAAGCTCATTTAAAAGGAACCCACACCACTACTTTTGCAGAATTACATCCCTTGGATTTTGGCGGATTTATTATTGACTCTCCGGGGATTAAAGAGCTTGGGTTGGTAGAAATGACAAAAGAAGAGCTTGGACATTATTTTCCTGAAATTCGAAAGCATTTGGGGAATTGCAAATTTAATAATTGTATTCATGTAAATGAGCCTGGGTGTGCTGTAAGAGAAGCATTTGAAGATGGACAAATAAGTCCGGAAAGATTTGAAAGCTATATTAAAATTTTAGAAAGCGAAGAAATGGATTGGAACAAATGGGAAACATAATTGTTTATCATTGGTTAATTAATTATAAATCCTCTCTTAAGTATCTGATAGTTTATACCTTTATCAATTCATGATTATTAGAATTATTCTATTTTTTGTTATTTCCGTCTTAATCGAAATTTACTTTCTTCAAGCGGTAAGAATGTTTGTACAAGATTTTTCATTAAGCAAAAGAAATCTCATCATGTATATTGCCTATGCCTTAATGGCAATTAGTGTTATCATGGGATTAGTCTCTTTGGTTTACCCACCGCCAAACTGGAACTCCTTCTTCAGAATGATATTGTCAGGCGTGATGATCCTTTTAGTCTGTAAGTTATTTGGAAGTTTTTTTCTCTTAATTGATGATGTTATAAGATTATTTCGTTGGCTGTTTCAGCTTTTTTTTCATTCCAAAGAAACTACTGTTGACGCATCACAAGGCATTTCCCGGCTTAAGTTTTTTAGTCAGTTAGCCGTAACTTTTACGGTTATTCCGGCAATTGGTTTTATTTATGGAATGGTGAAGGGCGCTTATAAATACAAGCTTCACAATGTAAAAGTACCATCACCAAATATTCCTGACGAATTTGACGGTTTTAAAATAATTCAACTTTCTGATATTCATGTTGGTTCGTTTATGTCTTCTGAACCATTGAAAAAAGCATTCGACATTGTTATGCAACAAAATGCAGATTTAATTTTGTTTACGGGTGATTTGTTTAATAATGTTGCGGAAGAGGTTAATGGTTACGAAGAACAGTTTTCCAGACTCAAAGCGCCTTACGGCGATTATTAGAATCTCGGTAATCATGATTA
>JBFWYJ010000061.1:0-11864 GCA_050186555.1 Bacteroidia bacterium | reverse complement strand
GGATCTTGCAGCAGCAGTAAAGAAGTTACTGTTTCAATAGGAACTAATCTTGGCTTAGCTGCTACACCTGCACCAACAACTTATTGTTCCGGTGGCTCATCTACAATTACGGCAACAGGTGCATCTAATTATACTTGGCAACCCGGTAATTTAACCGGTTCTGTTCAAGTTGTTAATCCAACCAGCAACGTTACATATACAATAAATGGTACTGCAGGCGCATGTTCAGGTACCACAACAGTTTTAATGAATGTTGATCCAACGCCTACAATTATTGCTACTGCTTTAAATTCAACGGTATGTGTGCCCGGTTCAGGAACTACATTATTTGGAAGTGGTGCATCAACCTACACTTGGCAACCTGGCAACTTAGTTGGCGCAAACGTTGCAGTTAACCCAAATTTAACAACTACTTATACTGTAACAGGTACAACCGGAGCGGGTTGCGTTTCAAGTAAAACCGTATTGGTGAATGCATTCAACAAACCATTTGTAAATGCTGCATCTTCTTCGGCTACTACTTGTGCTGGAGTGGGCGTACAATTGTTTGCAACTGGTGCAACTTCTTATATCTGGAATCCTGGAACATTAAGCGGTTCTAACGTTACTGTTGCACCAACATCTAATACAACGTATACCGTAACAGGTACTACAAATGGTTGTTCGGATTCTAAAATGGTTACTATCACGGTTTCTCCTTGTACAGGATTACAATCTTTATCACCTAATTCTTTGGAGGTTTCTGTTTATCCGAATCCATTCAAAGATGAATTACATGTGAACGTAAACGAGGCAGTTTCCGTTAACGTTTATAATGCATTAGGACAAAAAGTAATCAGCGAGAAAATTTCTTCTGCTCAGAATTTAAACACAACGGAGCTTCCGCAGGGTGTTTATATCATTAAAGTGGCAGGAGCTAAAGAATCAAAAACATTTAGAATGATTAAGCAATAAAATTTTTTATAATAGTTAAAGGCCGTCTTTAGACGGCTTTTTTGTTTTTAGACAGTTTAATTTAGAATGATATCTCCTAGGATTAGATTGCTTCGTTCATTAACATGAACTCGCAATGACAGAGTTGGATTATAAGTTACATTACTTATCATTGCGAACGTAGTGACGCAATCTCTAAATATAGTTTGCTTTGTTTATTAACATTAACTCGCAAGAAAGATCAGAGTTGGTGGCAAATAAAGAAAAATTAAGGCGTAATCTGAATTTGAAACACATGCAGTGTTGGGGGTCTCATGTCTCCCGGTCTGGCTTGGTATTCAACATTAGTGATGTTTGATACAATATAGCTTATTTGTAACATTTCGGTTATTCTGTAAGAAATCCTCATGTCATGTACCCAAACTGATTTTTGAAACTGATCAAAATTTTGTTTAAGTCCCGGTAAAATGGTTGGTGCATCATCACTGTCAAAACCATTTCCTAATTCATCAAACAAAGGACGAATAAAGCGATTGTCAATATTCTCAATTTTGCTTTGGAATCTTGAACTAAAGCCAACAGTAAAAGATTTGTAATCAAATTGAATGTCGTTTTTAAATAAATGTTTACTTCTGTACTTTAAAATATTGGTGTTAGGTAATCCTAAGGTATCAAAGGTAGGATTATAATCCGGTTTGATAGGATTCATGTATGTATAGCCGCTCATGATGCTTACACCAAGCGGACCAATTTTGCCGGTGCCATTAACACTTAAGTCTAATCCTTTAATATCCGCTTTACCAAGGTTTTGAGATTTGAATCCGTAATAATTTAATTTTTCAATGAACGATAAATTAGGGTCTGTTCCATAATAATCAAAAACAAATTCTACCATGTTTTCGTATTTGGTCCAGAATGCTGCAACATCTGCAAAACCTTTGAAATCACCAATTTTAAAACCTTGTTTTATTCCAAACTCCATATTGGAACCAATTTCTGGTTGTAAATTATTGTTGGGAAATATTCTCAATAAACTCACATTGGTACTAACATATTTTTCTGCAACACTGGGAAAGCGATATCCTTGTCCGAATGAAGTCCTTAAATAAGTGTAATCAAATAGCTGATAGCTGGCTCCCGCTCTGTAAACAGGATAGAATGGCAATTTAGTAGAGGCATTGTTTTTAATTAAGTAACCTGTTGTTTTTGCTGTATCTAATTTAAAATATTCTCCTCTCGCACCTAAAACTATGGTAAGCTTTTCAAACGGCTTAATATCTGTTTGCAAATAGCCTGCATGATTTTGGCCTTCATGCTTACCGTATAAAGAATCAGAAAAGGTTAATGTTTTCATGGTAACGTAGCCGCCGGTAACAGTTAGAAATTCTTTAATTTTTTTCTGGTATTGTAATTCGCTATAATACAATTCAGACAAACTGCCTTGGTTTTTATCGTTTCTGTTATCTGTTTTAAAATAGCGATTCCGTAAACTAATTTTATTGCCTTTTCCGAAATAATAATTGACATAAGGATCAATGGATAGCCTATCGTTATTATAAACCTGAATATTCTTTCCTTGCGGAATGTAAGCTGAATCATAATTCTGCCATAAGAAAAACAATCCGCCTTTGGTATTCATCATATTGGTGTTTACGCCAACATTTAGTCCGGGTACTTTTTTAAAATTGTAACGAATATTGGTGTTTAATCTTCCTCTGTTTTCAGTTTCCAAATAACGAAAGCCATCATCGCTAAACATATGTCCGCCTATTACAACATCCCATTGATTAATTTTTGCGGCATGGGATAAATTAATACCTCTTTGAAATTGCGTGGTACCTTTCCACCATTTGTAAGTATTTTTTGGTGCGTCATAAGAACCAACGAAAGAAACCACTTTGGTAATTGGTTTATCTTTAGCGTAAGCGGTTCTTAGATGGATAACACCATTTAAGGCACCTGAGCCATACAAAGATGAGGCAGCACCCTTTATCACTTCAATTTGTTCGATGTTTTCAATTGGCAAAAAGTTCCACTTGATATCACCTGCATCAGCACTAACCATTGGCATTTCGTCAACTAATAATAATACGCGAGAGCCTGCGCCGTAACTAAAGCCACTTCCACCTCTAATGCTGGCCTGTCCGTCGGCCACATTAACAGAAGGCACCTGGTTCATGATGATGTCTAATTGAGTTGTATTTTTACTATTGATGAGGGAAGGTTTTATCACTTCCATACTTACAGTAACTTCGCCAATTTTTTGTTCAAATCGTCCGGCACTTACTACAACCTCGTCTAAGGCAGAAACACTTTTTAAAGTGAAATTTAATTCGAGGGAATCACCTGCTTGAAGTGAAATAGGTTTTTCAATAGACTTATAACCGATATAATGGCATGATATCTTTCTGTCAGTATCTAAAACTTGAATTCTGAAATAGCCATTAACATCTGAATAAACGGCCGTTGTGGAATTGGTTTGAATGAGAGCACCAATAATTGCTTCTGCATTATCCACATCACTTACTTTTCCGTAAATGATTGATTGAGCCTGAGATGCAATATTGCTACAAAATAAAGCAAGTAAAACAAGGATTGTGTATCTATATTTACCGTTCATTTAAAAACCTAATTTAAGAAAGATTCTTTAATTTGATAACTACTCAGGCAGATATTCACGAGTCTATTGCATTAATGCAAATTCCTAACATTGGCGATGTTTTAGCCAAGCAATTGGTGAGTTATTTTGGTAGTGCTGCTGAGGTTTTAAAACTGCCTAAAAGCAAATTGGAGAAAGTGCCAGGTATAGGAAAAATTATTGCAAAGGATATAGCAGAGAATAAAACAGAAGCTTTACTAAGAGCCGAAAAGGAATTAGCTTTTATTGAAAAAAAGGGAATAGAGGTTTTGTTATTTGGTCAGGATAATTATCCATCACGATTACGTAATTGCTTTGATAGTCCTTTAGTATTGTACTACAAAGGAAATGCAGATTTAAATACAGAAAAAATTGTTTCAGTGGTTGGAACCAGAACCCCGGATGATTATGGTAAAGAAGTTACGGAAGCATTGATAGTAGATTTGCAAAATTCGGGAATTATGGTTGTGAGTGGATTGGCTTATGGTATAGATGTTTTGGCACATCATAAATCTTTGGAGGTTGGATTGCCAACGATAGGTGTATTAGCACATGGTTTAGACAGAATTTATCCGGGTTTGCACAAAACAATTGCCGGTAAGATGATTGAGAACGGCGGTTTACTTACGGAGTTTATAAGTGAAACAAATCCGGATGCGCCAAATTTCCCAAGAAGAAACAGAATAGTAGCCGGGATGTGCGATGCTTTGGTGGTGGTTCAAAGCAAAAGAAGTGGCGGTAGTTTAATAACCGCAACAATCGCAAACAGTTATAACAAAGATGTGTTTGCCTTTCCGGGTAAAGCTGGCAATGAAATTAGTGAAGGTTGTAATGGGTTAATCAAAAAACAAAGAGCAGTTTTAATTGAAAATGCTGCAGATTTGTTACAAGAAATGTCATGGAGTGCAGGTAACGAAATAAAAAAGTCAAATCAAGTACAGTTAACGGTTGCATTAACTGAAGAGGAGCAAAAGATTTTTGATTGTTTTCAGAAAAGCACGGAAATAAATATAGATGAACTTGTATCACTATCCGGATTAAGCATAAGTAAATTAGCGCCTGTTCTGTTGAGTTTAGAAATGAAGAATATTCTTAATGCCAAACCGGGGAAGAAGTATGGGTTGGTGTGAGTAAATAACCCCCGCCGAAAGCGGGGATTATTTTGAAGTAACTTTAATGAAGAACATTTATTTTATAAATATTTGATGAAACTCCTGTTGTTAATTCTAACAGGTAAGTGCCATTTTCAATTTTTTCAACGTTTAATTTGTCACTATTCATTGTGCTTAATATTAGTCGACCACTTAAGTCGTAAAGTTTGATATAATAATTCCCTTTTATCTCATTCACAAATTTAATATTCACATCTTTACTGGTAGGATTTGGAAAAACGACAATATTTTTTGTGCCTACCAAAGCACTATTAGTGCTTGTAGTAATTGAATTTTCATATAGTTGAGTATTTATTAATTCCTCTTCGTCTAGAGAATATCCTTTTGAATAGGATCCTTGTTTAGAAATTTTGAATCCAAATTCTTGATTTTGACAATCTCCAAATACTGGAGTTTGAATATTGAGGAAATTGTTTCCATTGGTATTAACAATGGCATTACCAATAACATTATTTGAAATTGTGGGATCTATATAAGTATTAAACCAAGTGATAATATAATTTGTGTAGGGTTGTAGACCATTGACAGGGAATGTGCTAGAAAAACCACTAGTTATTGGCCCTGCATTAGTAATGTCTGGTGTTGGAGTAGAAGCAAATGAATTGATATAGGATTGGACCATTGAAGGATCATAAAAAGTTGAATTTGTTGAATTAGCAAAATTCTGCCACCAAAAAGTTCGATTCCTTACGTATCCAATAGCATTATTTGCATTAACCCCTCCATCACTAATTAGATAATAAGACTCAATGCCAGATTCATCATTGTCCCAAAAATAATTTGGTTTGTAATTGTTTGCGTCAAACTCAATATTCTTAATAAATTCTTGAAGAGGTCTAAAATGTTGACTAAAACCTTGACCACATATTATATTAGGTATTTGATGATTCTGATGATCTAGCCCCGAATACCACATTTGTAAACCAGAAGTTAATCCGCCGATAAACGTAGTTGCCCATAACAGACTGTGTGCATTAGATGCCATAAATTCAGGAAACATTTTTTCATTAATAAAAAGCCCCCATGAGGACTGCAAACCCATTTCGCCAGCTTGACAAGGTTTTTTATAAGGCCCATTTACATCATTAGAAAATTTTACACTTTCTTTTGCATTATAATAAGATCTACCTTCATTTATATTGTTTTGATAAACATATGGGTGACTACTTAAAAAATCTATATTTTGAAGTTTTCCTGCTTCCTGCTCATTAGTATTAATATTAGCATACGATAATGTAAGTAGATGTTCATTGTGATTTAGGCCATTACTGTCTTTTATATAATTTGTCATATATTCTAGCCAAGGTTTAAAATAATCATCTAATGGATTGTTAGATTCAGGAATTTGATTGCCTAAAAAATCATGTTCATTGAACATTTCAAAAGTTAGTATATTAGTTGAGTAGCCATATCTGGAAATAATATATCGAAGCTTATTTTTATAAGCTTTTATCGCCTCAGGATCAGAAAATAATTGAATTATCGAACCGTTAGTTGGTGAAGAGATTATTTGACTATAAGGATTATCATTAACCCACGTATTTTTATTATATCTTGAATCAGGGTCGTCAAGAACAAGGTGTATATAAAGTTGATTTGGGCCTTCATGTGCCAAATCAAGTAGTTTATCAAATTCCCACATTATTGCTTGCCTGTTTGTTCCTTTATAAACTGTAGGACAGGGCCCGGAAAACTGGAGATTAGCTGCCGTAGCTTTTGCAACATCCAATCCATTTTGAATTGGTCTAGCAGGATTGGCGTCATAAACCCCAGCCACTTCATATTCTATATCATATGAATCATGCAAATTCCATATTCTAACTAAATTGGCACTCTTGTCTTTCAAATAGTTTTGGATTTGCTCCTTGTGGTTAATATATCGGTATGGATAATGCATTTCAAGACAACCAGACATCGAACAATCACAAGTGCTAATTACATCTTTATCTTTTCGGTTAGGATTGGCTGGATTAAAACCTATGGGTTCCAAGGGTAATTTATGCACCATTCCAATAGGTAGTATAGTTTTAGCTGGTAGACTTAGATTCGGCTGAGTTATGAGGAAGTTCTTGGTTTGTCCTAATTTGACATATCCTGGATCATTTGAATTTATTGTATTGAAAGTTTGGCCAATTGGATCACTATATAACAGTGTATTGCCAAAATTTGTTTTTACTTCCCATGTCACAGTATAAGTTCCAACATGACTTGGAGCAAACCTTACTCTCCAGTGATACTTGAGGTTGAGATTTTCTTCCCAATCAACATTTGTAAAAGAAGCAGGCGCATTAGGATTAACGTATTTATGTGAGTATTCTCTGTAATAAAAGCCAAATATTTTTTTATCGGGTGCATTTGGAAAATGAAACGTTGCTTCTATACTAATTTGGTCTGGGTCGTAAGGGTTAATATTACCATTAGAGTTATCAAAATCGCACCCATACCCGTTATGCCCTCCTCCAAGAACCGAAAGGTATTCACCAAAAAAATCATTAATTTTATTTTCAACTATTGCAGGTAATTTAAGACCTAATTCAAATTTATCAAATGTTGGAATGTCAACAAACCCATTTTGGTGATATGAGACTACATCTAATAGCTTATTGTCTGTGTGAACATGGAAGAAGCCTCCATTAACGTAATTACATGCAGAACTGTTTGGCTTAATATGTACAAAATATTGACCTTTAACATCGTACTTAGCTGAGCTGCTCATGTTAACAGGGTTTAATTCTGCATTTATTACAGAATGATTGTATGTCCCTGAGCTTGAGCTTTCATTAAATACTAAAGGAGGTATAGTATATGGAGAAATTTGCGAATAACTAAACTGCGTAACAATTATTAAAAGATAAATCGGAAATCGTTTTAAAAGTCTATTCATTTTCATTTTTTTGTAATTTTAAATCTTTTAGTTTTTCTATTTCCTCTTTTAGTTTTTCTATTTCTTCTTTTAGCTGCACAATATAAATTATGCTTTCTTCAATTTTTTCCATTTGAATTTTACTTATTTCAGGAAGATTTAGCCCTTTTTCTTCAATTTCCTTCGCAGATGGAACTCCAGGTAAATGTTTATGTTCAGAGTAATAATTTTTCACATTATCTAAGTTCTTAAGAGTATAATTTTTCGAAAAAACATAATCGGGCCAATCCCCAATTTCGGTAACATAGAAATCTTGGCAAACAATTTTACCTGCTACGGATAGCATGGCATCATAGTGATTTGTTGAAGAAGCTCTACCGATTTTGGTTCTACCGTTACCAAAAACTGTAAATGATTCATATAATGGTGCGTCAACGTGATTTTGGACAACAAATGATTTAGAATAATTATGTTTTGCTTGTACCATTACGCCATATGCTTCAGTTGAATTTCCAGGTTCTACAATAATACCTGGCCCATGATCAGCACCCTTAACGTGTAAATAGGCTTGAGGGTTATCAGTTCCAATGCCTAGTATTCCATTAGTTTTAAAAGTAAATTTATTTTGCCAATTTAATGAAGGATTATATGTCCATAAATTCAATGAAGAGCCATCTGCATTTAGTTGAAAGCTAAATGCGCGATTGTTATTATAATTTCCCAAGTATAGTTGGGGGTTAATTGAATTATCCCCATCTTTATAAGACCTAATTCCGCCGATGACGTGTAGTTTTTCAATTGGTGATAGAGTACCAATCCCTGTATTGCCACTCGGTGGAAAAATATTAGTTTGTGAATTTAATTTTTTTGGGATAGTTGTTGCACAAACAATAATCGCTCCCATACATATGATTTTTTTCATAATTTCTTTTTTTGAGCAAACCTCAGAAATTATTTAGAATTTAGATTTAGGAATTTATAAGAGGCCAAGATTAATTTGTAGTGCGAACGTCTAAACTTGTAATGAAAGGTTATAAAGATTGAGGAAATTTGTATTCTTGCTAAGACGTTGTATAATTATCTGTATTGTAGGAGCTTATGTGGGTTTATTCTAAAATGATTCAGTTATGAGAATTTGTGAAAGGGTACTTATGGCTTGTAATAGTGTTGCCTTAGTTTGTATTACTTTATAGTAAATGAAACAGAGATTAGTAAATTTATCAACTATGTACCTGTACCGATATTGTATTTCTTTTTCTTTGCTATTTACTTTTAATGCCCTTAAAGCACAAGTACAGGAAGGAGCCATTGCCCGGTATTGGTTTAATGAGATTGAGAAGAATGGCAGCGATAATGTTTACAAGTCTTATCATTGTCTTAAAGTAGAAGATAGATTTGGCAATTCTAATTCTGCCATTTATTTACAAGGAAATTTTGGCAGTTATATAAATTTAGGAGATATAGATAACTTGAAGCCTTCAATTGGCTCCATTTCGCTTTGGTTTAAATTAGAGCATGAAATGCAAAACGGGAAAGGGGTAAAAATTAATCCCATTTTTTTCACACGTTCTCATTCAGGTGTTGATTATTGCGAAGCTATATTTATTGGTTATGATCTCGATGCAAAGAGAATAAATTGCAATACTTCCCTTTCAGAAGAAAAGCAAGTTACATTATATTCTAAATCAAAAATTATTCCAGGCAAATGGTATCATCTTGTTTTTATTTTTGATACCCATCAAATTTTACTTTTTTTGAATGGGAAATTGGAATGTGAATCACCTAGGGATTTTACTAATGAATATTTGAAAAATGATTCATTAGTCATTGGCAATTGGGTAAGTGAAAGAAACAAGAGATTCTATAATGGAATGATTGATGATATTATGATTTTTGACAGACCATTGAAATCATCAGAAGTGTTAGAACTCTATAAGGCTCCAAACCCGAATAAGCATGCTTTTCTATTTCGCATTATTTCTTGGATTTTTATTCTGAGCATTATTATACTAATCATTGTATTAATTATTCGAGCGCGCTTTAAAACACTTATCAAAAGAGAGAAAGAAAGAAATCAAATTATTAATGATTTAATGGAACAAAAAATAAAAGTATTAAGAGCACAAATGAACCCTCACTTTATTTTTAATTCCTTAAATACCATTCAGCAGTTCATTATCACAAATAACAACGGCTTGGCAGAACTTTACCTGTCTAAATTCTCTAAGCTTCTTAGAAGCACGTTGGAGATTAATAATAGGGAGTTTGTAACCTTAAGTGAAGAGATCGAATATATAAAGCGCTACGTTGAAATAGAATCTTTGCGTTTTGGTAGCAGAATTGAACTTACGGTTAAAATTGACTCCAGAATAAAAGAAGGGGAAGTTCGTATTCCCCAAATGATGATTCAGCCATTTGTGGAAAACTCTATTTGGCATGGCTTACCTCAAAGATCGGGATTTAAGAGAATAAATCTTTTTTTTGATTTTATCAGTGATAAAAAAGTAGGATGTATTGTTGATGATAACGGAACAGGGATAAAACTTGAAAAGAACGAAGCGCTTAAAAAGAAAAAATCATTTGCAATTGAATTAATTCAACAAAGATTATCTTTATTAGGAAAATTAAACAAGGAAAATTATGCTTTCTCTGTTTTAAGTAAATTCGACGAGATTGGAAATTCTGAGGGGGTGCGAATTGAAATAGAGATTCCTATTATAAAAAGTGATACATGAGAATTGTTTTGATTGATGATGAACCAATAGGTCTAGATACCTTGGAGGTTATGATTGAAAGATTGAACCTGCAGGTACAAATTATAGCTTCTACAACTAATCCTGTAGAAGGTATTGAGTTAATCGAAAAACTAAAACCTGATGCGGTTTTTCTTGATATAAATATGCCCGAAATAGACGGAATTCAACTTATTGAAAAACTGAAATTTAGAGACTTTAAGCTGGTTTTTACTACTGCTCATAGCAAGTATGCTATTGATGCAATTAAACATAAGGCATATGACTATCTTTTAAAGCCAATTGATGCACAAGAGTTAAAGTCTTGTATTGAAGGAATAATCACAGATTTAAACATAAGCAACTCTAAGCAAAGAAAATTTATAGAATTAAATGTAAACGATGGCGTGTTATTTATCAAGCAGGATGATATTATCAGAATAATGGCAGAAGGTAGCTATAGTAATATTTATATAAAGGATGACAAAAGTTTTTTGGCTTCAAAAAACTTGAAGTTTTTGGAAGCACTTTTAGATCCTACTATGTTTTTTCGATGCCATCAATCATATATTATTAATTTAAAGGAAATAACAAAACTGCTGAGTCAAGATGGTTACAAAGTATTAATGAGTGATGGAAGTACAGCGGAAGTTAGTAAGCGTTGCAAGGATGAATTATTAAGTAAAATGAAAGTTATCTAACCCTTATACAACCAGCCGGCCGGATCCATGGTGCTTTGGCCTTTCCAAATTTGGAAATTTAATGAAGATTTGGTGTCGTCCTCGTCGTTTAATACGGTTCCAATCGTTTCTTTGACAGAAATTTTTTGTCCGGCTTTTACTTTTACGTCACCTAAATTAGTATAAACACTTAGGTACTCTCCGTGACGGATAATAACTAATTTACCACCTGTTGGAGATACTGCAACACTGGTTACTTCACCGTCAAAGACCGCTCTTGCAGTAGCGCCTTTGGTACTGCAAATTTCTATACCGTTGTTAATCATCATAAAGCCTTTTATCGCAGGGTGCTCATGTTCTCCATACGGTTCACAAACAATGCCTTTTGTAATTGGCCAAGGTAATTTTCCGCGGTTGCCTGCAAAGTCTTTTCCCAAGGCTACAGCTTCATCAGAAAGTTCCGGGTAGTTGGGGGAGGAAGTTGTCTTGTTTGTTTTTGTTTTAGGCGCATTGTTTTTTGCCTCAGCTGCTTTTTTGGCAGCCGCTAGTTTTGCTGCTTCTTCTGCTTTTCTTTTAATCTCCTCTGCAATTAGTTTTTTGATAGCTTTTTGTAAAGCGTAACTCTCGCTTTTCTTTCTTTCTAGGTTTTTCCTTAAATCTTTTTCTTTAGCCTGAATTGTTTGAAGTACTTTTTCTTGTTGCGTCTTTTCAACAGTTAAACTATCCCTCTGTTTACTTTCTTGATTAATTAATGCTAGTTTATCTTCTTTGTCGGTTTTATACTCATTTAGTTTGGTATTTAATTTATGCTGTGTTTCTAGTATTTCTTCAGCTTGTTTTTTTCTA
>JBFWYJ010000060.1:0-11897 GCA_050186555.1 Bacteroidia bacterium | reverse complement strand
ACTTAACATAAGCAGATTTGATACCTTAAGTAATAATAAATCTGCGTCAAGTGGTTTGGTAAGGTAATCAATAGCTCCAACTTCAAAGCCTTTTTTGAAGAAATCTCTTTGCGTGGCCAAAGCCGAGAGAAAAACAATAGGAATATTCTTTGTTCTATTATTGCTTTTCATGTGCTCGGCAACTTCAAAGCCGTCCATTTGAGGCATCTGAACATCCAAAAGTGCTAAGCCAAAATCTTGTTTTAGCAGAAGATCTAACGCTTTTTTACCACTTTCTGCGGTTTCAACAATAAAATTGTTTTTTTCTAATACTGTTTTGAGTGAAATCAGATTTTCCTGTAGGTCGTCAACAACTAATATTTTTAAGTCTTTATAATTTTCCATTCAACACCTATTTTCAATGTTTCATCAATTCTGTAGAATTAACTTTAAAATCATTGATTTGAGCTTATATGTAAATACTATTATAGGATTTATCTATTCAACACAGTTTTCATTAAGTAGTCTAAAATTTCATCTGGGTTTAACACATGGTCTATTTTCGATAATTTTTCTGCTGATTCCGGCATCGTCTTTATTTCTGAGCTTTCTGGAGATTGAATTATTGTAGAGCCACCATTTTCGGCTATTTTTTTCATGCCGATAGCACCATCTTGATTAGATCCTGTTAATAGTATGCCGGTTACTTTATTACCATAAACATCTGATGCACTTTGCATTGTAATATCAATGCTTGGTCTTGTGTAATTAACTTTTTCTGAATAATCCAACGCAATGGTTCTGTCCTTTTCAAACAACAAATGAAAGTCGGGAGGAGCCATGTAAACAGCAGAAGGAGCAAGATGCATTTTATCTTCTGCTTCAATTATGTTTATTGAGCATTTTGATTTTAGTAAACTCTCAAGTAAATTGTCTTCTTGAGCCATTCTGTGTACAACTACTACTATTGGAATCGGATACGATTCCGGAATTTTTGGCAAGATTTTCATAAGTACACCAACACTTCCGGCAGACCCCCCAATTATTATTATTTGGTTTTTCTCCATATTTTTTGTTTTTGATTTACTTTCTCAAAATCATTTACAACAGTTGAAAAATCAATTGTCTCTTTACTACCCAATGCCAGAAATCCGAAAGGAGCCAGACTGTTTGTGAAGAGTTTTAAAACACGATTTTGTAAAATTCGATTAAAGTAAATCATTACATTTCTGCATAGTATCAGATTAAATTCGTTAAAGCTTTGATCAGTTACCAAATTATGAACAGAGAACACCATTTTTTTTCTCAATTCTTCGTCAAAAAGCACTTTGCCATATTTTGCAGTATAGTAATTTGAAAAATCATTAAGCCCACCCGAAGCAATGTAGCTGGTAGTAAACCCTTTCAATAATTCAATTGAATATTTTCCTGAAGCAGCATGTTCTAACACTTTTTGGTTAATGTCAGTGGCGTACAGCAAAGACCTGTCCAGCAACCCGGCTTCTTTAAGAAGAATAGCCATTGAGTACACTTCCTCTCCTGTTGAACATCCCGCGTGCCAAATGCGTATAGTAGGATAGGATGAAAGCTGTGGAAGTATTTCTTTTCTTAATGTTTTGTAAAAACCAACATCTCTAAACATTTCTGTTACGTTTACAGTAACTTCTTCTAAGAAATAATTGAAGAATAATTCGTTATTAACAACCCTATGTTGTAACTCAAAAAAATCAGATACTTTATTTGCAATCATAATACGATTGATTCTTCTTTTAAATGAAGCCTCAGAATAGTCCGCAAAGTCATAACCGTATGTTGTGTAAATGCTATTGATTAATGAAGTAACATCTTCATCTTTTAGCATCTGAGATGGATGATAGCTCATGCTTAGTTCTTTTTACTCAACAAGTTTCCTATTTTTAAGAGAAGCTCATCTACGTCAACCGGCTTAGTGGAATAATCATCGGCGCCGGCTGCCAAACACTTTTCTTTATCTCCAATCATTGCTTGCGCCGTCAGGCAGATTATTTTATGGTGTTTTAATTTGTCAGTTTTCCGAATTTCCTTTATTGTTTCATAGCCATCCATTACCGGCATCATCATATCCATAAGTATTATGTCAACATCATTATTGTTGTTTAACATATCTAAACATTCTCTCCCGTCTCTGGCAACAATCAACTCAGGACCTTTTGAGCGCAGGACAGCCGACAATGCGAAAATATTTCTCTCGTCGTCGTCCACAATCAGTATTTTCTTTTCTTTTAGCATAATCTTTATTTATATAACCAGATTCTTAGTAATGAAATTAACTGGTCTGTATCTACGGGTTTAGTTATATAATCATTTGCACCGGCTTCAATGCATTTTTCTCTTTCGCCTAGCATCGCTTTGGCAGTTACGGCGATAATTGGAATGGTCTTTAATTTTGAATTTTTGCGTATTTCACGTGATGCAACATAACCATCCATTTCAGGCATCATCATATCCATAAGAATAATATCAGTATCCGGATTCTCAGCTAAAGTTGATAATGCGTCTTTACCATCAGTTGCAGGAATAACGACCATTTCTTGCATTTCCAATACTTTGGTTAAAGAAAAGATATTCCTGCTATCGTCATCAACAATCAATACTTTTTTTCCAACTAGCACTTTGTCTTTGAAGTAAGGCTTTTTAAGAATTTTGCTATCCTGATGTTCTTCAACCAAATGCAGAAAAAGAGTTACTTCACTCATCAATCTTTTGTAACTGTCTACGGTCTTTATAACAACTGCATTTGCGTATTTCTTTAAGCGCTGTTCGTCTTTTAGGGACAAGTTTTTACCTGTATAAATAATAACAGGTAGTTTTTCGTACTTCTTTTGCTTCTTAATCTTTTCTAGTACTTCATAACCTGTTGCATCAGGTAATCCCATGTCCAAAACAATACAATCTACTTCATGAGCTTCTAAAACTTCATAAGTTTCTTTTGCTGAGTATGCACTTAAACAGTTTTTGAAATCACCATCTAAAAATGCTTTAAGGGCTTTTATGTGCATTTCATTATCATCTACCAATAGGATAGTTTTGGTTTTTTTGCCCCAAATATTTTCTAGCTTTTCAAAAACCTTTCTAAGTTCTTTCTCTGCCATTGGTTTATTAATAAAATCAATGGCTCCTGCATGTATACTTTCTATTGATTTTACTTCATTCGAAGACATCATATGAACGGGTATATGTCTTGTTAATGGGTTCTGTTTTAATTCTTTCATAACAGTCCAACCGCTTTTTACAGGCAGTTGAATGTCTAATAGAATTCCAATTGGCTTGTAAAGTTCAGCAAATGATACGGCGAATGCCCCACTTACAGCTATTATTGCCTTATATCCTCTGTTATTAGCAAATTTCATCAAAGCCTTGGCAAAATCAGTATCATCCTCAATAATTAAGATTACCTTATCTCCATTCTTAAGGTTCCCTCTGTCGTCTGGAATTTCATCAGGTGTAAATGCAACAACATTTTTATCTTGTTCTTTTGTAAGTGCTTTTCTATAAATACCGGTTTTATCTTGATCCTCGGTAATTCCAATGTTAATTTGAGAGCTAGAACTATTAACAGGAATTATCAATGTGAAAGTACTGCCTTCGTTTTCTTTACTTTCTAAGGTTATTTCTCCTCCTAGCATGTGTGCGATTTCCCGGCTAATTGAAAGCCCTAAGCCTGTTCCTCCATATTTTCTTCTTGTAGAACCATCGGCCTGCTGAAATGCTTCAAATATTAAGTTTTGTTTCTCAATCGGTATTCCAATACCGGAGTCTTTTACTGAAAAAGCAATTATTTCTTGGGATTGAATCCCCAGTTTTTTTATACTTTTAACATCAGGAGAAAACACATGCATTTCAACCCCTCCTTTTTCTGTAAATTTGAAAGCATTGGATAGTAAATTTTTCAGAATTTGTTCTAGCCTTATTTTATCCGTTTTTATTGATTTACGAATTGTTGGTTCAATGTTGCAGATGTAATCTATACCTTTCTCCTTAGCTAATTGAGAGAACATGTTGCTTATACTTGTACAGATACTATTTATATTAGTATCTTCAAGTTGCACATCCATTTTTCCTGACTCTATTTTCGAAAGATCTAAGATTTCGTTTATTAATTCAAGTAAGCCATTTCCAGAATTATAAATAACACTGGCAAACTCTATTTGTTCTTTTGTCAAATTCTTTTCAGTGTTTTCAGAGATTAGTTTACTTAAAAGTAGAATCGAATTGAGGGGGGTTCTCAGCTCATGGCTCATATTGGCTAAAAATTCAGATTTATACTTGCTGCTTAATGCAAGTTGATTAGCCTTTAATTCAAGTTCTGCACTTGCTGATTCAAGCGCTTCATTCTTTTCATTTACTGCCTGATTTCGTTCTTCGAGTAGTTGACTTTTCTCTTCAAGTTCTTGATTACTTTGAAGAAGTTCTTCCTGCTGAACTTTTAACTCTTCCTCCGATGCTTGAAGCTTTTGCCCTTGTTCTTCCAAGGCTGAATTAACTTCCATCAATTCCTCTTGCTGTACTTTTAATTCTTCTGCTTGAGCTTTTAAGCTTTCTTGCAACTCAACTTGTTTTGTAATATCAAATCTAATCGCAACATATTTTTCAATTTTCCCGTAAATATCTTTGAATGGAGTGATGGTTGTGTCTACCCAGTAATACGTACCATCTTTTGCAATATTGCAAATAACGCCTTTCCAAACCAATCCTTTGCTTATTGCTTTCCACATTCCAACAAATAAACCGTCAGGTTGTTGGCCGGATTTTAAAATACGGTGGTTTTTTCCTAATAATTCTTCTTTTGAGTACTTTGAAATTTCACAGAATATTTCATTCACATAGGTAATGTTTCCATCCAAGTCAGCTTCAGAATATATAGCCGTTTCGTTCATTAATTTTAATTGCTGTTGAATTTTAAGCTGTTGTTCTATTTGTATGGTAACATCGGTAGTTAAACTTAATATTTTAGTCACTTTTCCTGAATGGTCAAGTATAGGATTATAATTGCCCTGCAACCATACTAAGTTCCCATTCTTAGAAATGCACTTGATTTCACCTGTATAGTTTTTACCATTCTTCAAACTATTCCATAAATCAAAATAATCTTTAGAGCTTAAGTAAGATTCCTCAAGTAATTCGCTGTAATCCATACTTAATAGTTCACTTTCGGCATAACCTAGCCGCTTACAAAATAAATCATTTACCTTCGCTATTTTCCCATTAACATCTATTTCAAGTGCAAGATTTGATAAATTAATTGCTTTGATTTGACCATTTATTTCTTCCTGTATTTCTCCGAGTTTAATATTTTGTTTTGTTAGTTCCTCCTGTTGAGCTTGTAACTCTTCTGCCTGAGCTTGTGATTCTTCAAGCAAATTTTGAATTTTCATTCTGTTGCCTGTTGTAGCAAGTGCTGTGGCAATACTCTCGCATACATTTTCAAGGAATTGTAATTCTAAGTCTGAAAAATCATTGATTGTTCCAATTTCAAGTACACCCATTAAATGATTATTATGGATAAACGGAACTATAACTATATTTTTTGGAGACACTTCACCAATTGAAGAATTAATCCTAATGTAATCAGACGGAACTTCACTGATAAATATTGTTTTTCTTTGTTTAGCTGCTTCACCTATCAGGCCTTCGCCAAGTTTTATTACCTCTTTTGAATGATGTTCCTTAGAAATTGCGTATCCTGAAACAAAATTTAATACTGACTCACTTTCATCACAAACATAGAACGCTCCAATCTGGCTATTTAAGTATGGTATTATAGAGGTAAGAATACTGTCGCCTAGTTCTATGATTGTTTTTTCGCCTTTTAGTTTGTCATTCACTTCAGTTGCTCCGGTTAAAAGCCAATTCTTATTCTTTATTTCCAGGTCAGCTTTCCTAAGCGCTTTAAGATTTGTATGAATAATAATATATACTCCTATTAATACAAGTGAAATAACACTTGACAAAAGAATAAAAATGAAATTAAAGGATCGAGCATCTTCTTCATTTTCCCTTGAGCGCTGAAAGAGAAAGTTGTACTCCAATTTCTTACATTCAGCTATTAAGCTCCTAACTTTATCTTGTGTTTGTTTACCTTTCCCTGATAATACAATTTTCAAAGCACTATCATTGTTTGATCGTCTTACATCAACAAGATTCTCTCTGAACAATAATGCGTCATTTAATGGCCCTTCCATTTCAAGAACTTTCCTCTTAATATTATTGTCTGTTACAAGGTTTTTTACGTTGTTGTAATGTTCAAAAAGTGCTTTTCGGCCTGTATGATAGGGTTCGAGGTATGCTTCGTCTCCCGTGATAACAAAGCCTCTTGCACCGGTTTCCATGTCAACAACAGCAGTAAGTATTTGATCAAACTCTGAAATTACTTCATATGTATAGTTTACCAGTTTATTTGATGCAATAAAACTTTCATTGTTTTTATACGAGAGAAATGTAACCGAAATAAGTATTACGCTTGAAGCAACAAAGCCAATAAGTATTTTATGATTTAATTTCATACTGCAAAAAACAAATTTTGAATATTTTGTACTGCTAGTTTAAAACCAATAGAATAGAATTTGTATGTAGTTTTTTGTCTATAACTTGATTACTATTTGAAAAAGCCATTACTATTGGACAGATTACAATTCTTTCAACGAAGTTTGTTCGAACAAACATATTGAAAATTCAGGTAAGCCAGAAGAAAAGCACTTTTTCTTTCGTATCAATTTTTAAGTAAATCTTACACATGTAAGGTAATGGAGGATAATGTAGTTAAATTCGGCTATTTATTAGCTGAAAAGGAATAAACAACAAGTAAATACAATGCCTACTTGAAGCTAAAAGATATAGGATTAAAAGAGATTTTTATTGTTTTATAAATTTTTGTTAATCAAATGAGTTTAATAAGTTGTATTGATAAAATATGCATCAGACTATTTATAATTTAACACCGATTAATGTTACATCATCAACCTGAAATCCATCGCCCTTCCATTCAGTCAGAAGATTTTCAAAGGATTGCAATTGAACATTCATACTGTGATTTTTTAAGTTGTTAATTATTTCAAGCAATCTTCTGCGCATTAATTTTTTTCCATTAGGACCTCCAAATTGGTCAGGTAAACCATCAGTAAACATGTATAATTTGTCGTTCGGCTCAATTGTAATTTCTGTTTTATCAAAGATATTCTTATTAGTACCATCATGTCCTCCAATTGGAAATCTATTTGCTTCAAGTGTGATGATTTTATCACCTCCTCTAAAGAGGTATGCGTTGTTGTATGAACCGGAGAATGATAGCGTTTTGCTATTTTTATCAATTACACATAATGAAATGGACATTCCATCTTTGAAATTTGAACCGAGATAACTTTTCTTAAATAGTTTTACGATGGACTTATCAAGTTCATTTAGTATTTCCGCACTATCTTCTTTTTTCTCATCAACGATTATTTGGTTAAGAAGTTGATTTCCTACCATCGACATTAAAGCTCCGGGAACACCATGTCCTGTGCAATCAGCGCATGCATAATATATTTTACTTTTGGATTCATGAAACCAATAAAAGTCGCCACTTACAATGTCTTTTGGCTTGTAAAACACAAATGAGTCTTCAAAGGCTTTTTTGATTAGTTCCCTTTCAGGCAATATTGCTTTTTGAATTCTTTTAGCATAATTAATGCTGTCATAGATATCTTTGTTTATATCCTGAAGCATTTTATTCGTATTAGTTAATTCTTTAGTTTTGTTTTCGACTTTTGATTCAAGTTTCACAAACATGTTTCTAAATTCATGTTCTGTTTCAACTTTGTTTAACCAGTTTTTTAAAACACCAATGATTAGGTTCAGAAAGTTATTTATATTTTCTGCTTTTATGAAATGCTCCTTCAACAAACTACCGCTATAATAGAGGCATATGGAGCCACATTTTTTATTTAATACTTCAAAGAGAAATTCTAATTTTTGATTTTTTTCTTCAAACTTGTCTGAATAAACATTTACTTTATTAAAGCTAAACATAACATCTATTTGGTCATATGGGGAATATAATTCCTTTATAAGATTGGTTATTTCTTTCGCTGTTTTTAGAGTAGGTTGATTGGTATTTAGAAGCTCCAGAATATTATGAAGTGTTTTTTGTTCTCTTTCCTTCAAAGTATTTTCTTTTTGCAATCGAGATAGTTTTATTTCTAGATCATTGGATGGAAATTCCTTTGAAGTATTATTTAATACAGTAAGGTGCTGCCCGGATAATATTTTTTCCAGACCATCATTTTTGTATACTTCACATGGTATTAGTGCTTTTCGTTCAAAACTCATATCTTCTATAATTTGATTTGTTCTCATAATGTTTCATTTATGAGACAAAATTCGTCTAAGAATTATTGATAATTAATTCAGAAAAGCTAAAATTCTTACATATGTAGTTACAGACAGAATTAATATCAATTATGATATCAAAAACGAAAAATTCTTACATACGTAAAGGTTTAATGCATCATTGACTTTCCTTCGCGGGTAATCTGAACTTACTTTGTCAAAAAAACAAATAGTATGAAAACAACAAGAAACAATCAGCAAGACATTTTATCAAACGTTAATGTATCATTTATAGGCATGTTATTATTAATATTCGCTTCATTAATGGGTTTTTCTCAGGATGAGAAGTTAAAAATCGGACTTAAGTTGTCTACCTATGTAAGTGGAAATGGATTTGGTGGTACATTTAGTTCAGGCATTTACATTAAGAAGGGCAGAAGCTTGTTAGAGGTAGCCCCTAATTTTCAGTACAAAGATTCAAAAATAAAGGGCGGCTCTTTAAGCTATGAGTTTAGTCTTGAAGAAGGTGATGCTAGTCCAGGAAATAGAGTTGATTTATTTGTTTTTGCTTCTGGCAGGTATTTCAGAAACGCTTCATTGTGTAAGAAAGCCGCTAAGATAGAAAGACAAGTAAATAATGAAAGTAAAATCGACTTTAACAATACAGAATTTGGCACTTTTGAGTTTTATGCGGGAGTTGGCGCGAGATATTGCCTGAATCAAAAGTTTAAAATTTCGGCAGGTATGGGTTTTGGTGGATATTATACATATTCAGGTCAAACAAACGTCTATAGAGAGACATCCAGCCCTAGCTTAACTTTCAAAACATCTTTAGCTTACGCTATCGGCTAATTAACTGAAAAAGCGATTAGAAAGGCGCCGACACAAATTTTTCATATATTTGCTGGTAAATGAGAAAGGCGCTAAGAATTAAGACTCCGGAGTATAAGTTTCAAACAGCAATGCTGATTGATGATAATGAAATGGATAATTTCATAAATCAAAAAATTATGGAGGCAGTTAATTTTGCGGGTGAGATTTACACAAATACGAACGGGTTAAGTGCACTGGAATTCTTAAAGAATCTTTATATAAAGCAAGATAACCTAACAGAAATGTTACCAGATGTTATATTCGTTGATTTGAATATGCCATTAATAAATGGGTTTCAGTTCATTGAGCAATTTTACTTATTACCGAATGTTTTCGCTGACACGTGTAAAATTGTAATCTTGACTTCGTCTTTGAATGAGGAAGACAAATCAATTGCAAAAAAATTAAATCCTAATATTGCTTTTTTAAACAAGCCATTGACAGAAGAAGCACTATTGTCAGTCTGCTAGTTTCTCAATTTCTTGTATCAAAGAACTAAGTACTTTCTTTTCTTTTGTATTGTAAAATACTAATTGATCATACATATCCTTGAATTTTTCCCTTGCTGTCCGGGATTTCATACCTGAAAACACCAAAGAATAAAGTTTAACAGCTTGTTTAATATTCTTGTACTTATCCCCTTTAAAAGTTAATAGCTTTCTTGAAAGCCCTTTTATAATACTTTCTGCCATATCGTATTCTTTTTTGATAATGTAAAAGTGCATGAGCGAAAGTTTAATATTGGCCTCAACAAAAAAGTAATTTTTGAAACTCACTTCATTAAGAATTTCATTCATTAACAAAATGGCGGTTTTAACATCTCCATCGTAATAGGCGCCAATTGAACAATTAAGTTTCACAATAACTTCAGTGAACAAATCGTTCTTATCAAAGTACAAGTCGCTTAATCCTTCGGAAATGTTATTTTGTTTGGCTTGATTTGCATACAAGTCAGATCTTGAATTTAAAAATCTAAATGCCAGACAACTGTTATTAAGTAAAAGGAAATTTTTTAAGTTATTCTCGATTAACTCAAAGTATAGAATGTATTTCTTTGATATTCCAAGAGAAAAATAGTATTCAAAATTCAGATAATCAAACACTTTTTTATAGTGTGATAAGCTTGAATCGTCAATAAACTGTTTAAGTATTTCTCCGGATTCTTCAAGCAGATCCTCTACGGAAGGCTCGTCTTTAAGTTCAAGGTTGGCAAACAGGATGGTTTGAATTATTATTATATTGTGAATTAGTTTTATTCTTCTTGATTTATAAAGAGAATAGGTGTTTTTGATCTCCTTAATCAACATGAACAATAATTCTTGTTCAGTTTCAGAATCTGAAAAATAATAATTTGCAAGAGAACGATTGTATTTATAAAGAATTTCCTCAGCTCTTTCTATAGCAAGTAAAAAGGCAACCTGATTGTTGTACTGTTTTGAGTAAGAATAAAATTTATCCGAATAAAAATGCGCTTTTTTGAGTGCGCTATATACATGAATTAAATCATATGGAGAGTCAGTTTCAATAAAATTCTTTTCCATCTGCTGCAACATGGCAATGGCAGTTTCATTTGGGTAACTATGTAGGTAGTGGTTTAAGTTAAGGTCGCTACTGTCTGCAGTGGTCTTTGTACTTTCAGACTTAGACAGTAAATGTTTTTGTATTTTATCAAATAACCGTGATTTAAGAACAAAAAAGGAATTTTCATTACAGTTAAGCTGTGTTCTAATAGTTTCATCCTCTATTGTACCATCTCTATATGATGTAAACAAGTGAAGGAACTTTACAGAGTTATTTTTTCTAAAATTGTTCTCAATTTCATCTAATACACTGTTGTCAGTTTGAAGGATTATTTTTTTTAATTTTTCCAATACAAAAATTTATTAATCAGAATAAAGGTGAAATTAACTCTTTTGGTTAAGATTATTCACGCAATTTAATACAAAAACAACCAAAATCTTACATATTGAAATGTAAGTGATAAATTAGGATGTAAATTTTTGTGAATTCTTCTTTATTTTGAATGAATCATTTCGAATGAAACATTTCATGGATGTAAAAAGAATAATATCGTCACTTCATAAATATTATCGTTTAACTGGTATTGTGATTTTCATCATATTTTTTTCTGTATCTCAATGGCTTGCATATCATAGCTATTTGTTGGAAATGAGAGAGGAAGTCGAGAAATTATCTATTGCAGCGAATGAAATAAGAGATAAATTCAAAAATATCATTTATAATGATATAAGTGCGTCAACAGCTCTGGCAATAGTCTATAAGGAGTATGGAAGGCCTGCGCATTTTGACAATATGGCAATTCAAATAATGAAGAACAGTTTGTATGCAGATGCTGTGGCTTTGACTAATCAAGGTGTTATTACTAATATTTATCCATCAACAGAGAATAATAACAGAATCTTGGGGGCTAATGTTTTTGGTGATATAAGAACAAAACAAGAGGTTTTGGAAAGTATAGCAAGACAAAGTGTTTTCTTTTCAGGTCCGCGTAAACTTGATATTGGGGGTGAAGGGATATGGGCATTAATACCTGTTATTAGGAATGATTCGTTGATAGGTATATCAGGCGTTTTAACGAAGCTTGAAAGAATTAAACGTGAGATGACTGCTTATATGAATCGGAATGGAAATTATTATATTTCGCTCAATAAAACTAATTTTACCGGAGATACATCTAC
>JBFWYJ010000059.1:0-11905 GCA_050186555.1 Bacteroidia bacterium | reverse complement strand
CTATCAATGGAAACTCATATAGGCCTTTCCATATATCCGAAGCCTCTCTTTTTTGAATAATGCAGTTCTTGTTTTTGTCAATTATTATAAAATAGTTGAGCACTCTTTTTTTAACCTTGACCTTTTTCTCTTTTACAGGCAGTAGTTTGACCTTATCAAACTTAAGGGCAAAACAGTTTTTTTGAAAAATACAATTCTCACAATCAGGATTACTTCCTTTGCAATACAATGCGCCAAATTCCATGATAGCCTGATTGTAAATGTCCGGCGAATGAATATCCAAAAGCTTATCTGCCATGTTTTGAAATTCCTTTTTGCCGGATAAAGTATCTATTGGCGTTTCGATACCAAATATGCGAGACAAAACGCGGTAAACATTCCCATCAACCACGGCTACCGGTGTTTTATAAGAAAAACTGGCAATAGCTGCGGCTGTGTATGTGCCAACTCCTTTAAGGTTTAATAATTCTCTGTAATTATCCGGGAATTTTCCTTTGTATTCTTGCTTGATTTGGTTGGCTGCAGCATGAAGATTTCTTGCCCTTGAATAGTAGCCCAATCCTTGCCAATGTTTAAGAATAGCATCTAATTCAGCTTTTGCCAAAGCCTCTACATCAGGGAATTCAGAAATAATACGATTATAGTAAGCTAAACCCTGGGCTACTTGAGTTTGTTGTAAAATTATTTCACTAATCCATATTTTATATGGGTCTTTGGTATTTCGCCAAGGCAAATCTCTCTTATTGGCCTCATACCATGTCAGAAGACTGCGCCTGAAAGCCCTATAATTGGCGTTTCCACTCATAATTTGCCTCAAATTTCGAGATTTTTATTTTTATTTTTTTTTATTTGACATAAATACTATCTTTGCCTCCCATTTTCAAGTTTTCAATTGATTGATTATAAATAATTTGAGAGATGACAAAAGCAGACATTGTAAACGAAATTTCAGAAAAGACCGGCATTGAAAAGATAGCAGTGCAGGCAACAGTAGAGGCCTTTATGAAAACAATCAGAAATAGTATGATTGAAGGCAAAAATGTTTATTTAAGAGGTTTCGGTACCTTTTTGGTAAAAAAACGTGCAGAAAAAATCGGTCGTAATATTTCAAAGAATACTACGGTTGTAATTCCTGCACATTTCATTCCGTCTTTTAAACCGGCGAAAACTTTTTCAGAGCGTGTAAAGCGTAATGTTAAAGTAGCTGAACCGGCTCCAAAGAATATGGAAGATTAAAAATTAGTATATGAAGCCGTCACAGTTGAAGATATTATTTTCGGTGGTGGCTGTACTATTGTTCGTTCTTTTATTTTGTGCACCGCGGTTTTCTGATGAAGGAAAACCAAAGTCAATTGATTTAAACTCCAAAAAATCTGAGTTTAATATAAATCAGACCGTAGATATTTATTACGAAATGACAAAAAAGTCATTGGATGCTGATTTATTAAACCAATTAGAGGTCTTTAGTATAAAATCGAAAGAGAGCAATAACTTTTTTGATTCAATTGCTACTTTTTGGGACAAACTTAAAAGACCTGATTTTGCAGCGTATAGTTTAGAAGAGAAAGCTAAACAATTAAATCAGTCTGATTTGTGGAACTTAGCTGGCAACAGATACTATTATAGTATCCAGTTTGTTAAGGACGAGTCTGAACACCCGGTCCTTTACGCTTCTGCTGCCAGATGTTTTAAAAAGAGTTTTGAGTTAGACAAGCTAAACATTGACGCGAAAATTATGTATGCGTCTTGTATGGTGGAAGGTTCAGGTGATCCAATGTCAGGAATAGCATTACTGAGAGAAGTTGAAAAAACTGACAGTAATAACTTGAAGTTGCAATTGACCTTTGCCTATTTATCAATTAACAGCGGCCAGAAAGACAAAGCGATAAGAAGATTTCAAAAAGCTTTGGAGATTGATTCTACTTATATTGAAGCCTATTTGCACTTGGCTGATTTATATGAACAAAGCAACGAAATAGAAAATACTGTTTTAATGCTTGAAAAGTATGAAGAACGTACCGGCGATCCAACAGCAAAAATTGAAATCGCAAAATATATTAAACAATTAAAAAAGAATATTAACCAGTAAACAAAATTTTATGCCAAGCGGAAAGAAAAGAAAAAGACATAAAATGGCTACTCATAAGCGCAAGAAGCGTCTTAGAAAGAATCGCCATAAGAAGAAATAATTTTTACAGCATATTAGGAACGGATAAAATTCCGTTCCTAGTATTCTTTATAGACAGATTCTGATTCTATGGAGTCTGTATGTATAATTCTAAAATAATACTAAAGTGAATCATGAATTAGTAATTAATTCAACGCCGGGGGAGGCGGTGATCGCTTTATTGAACGATAAGCGATTAGTTGAATTGCACCGGGAAAAGAGTAATTCTAAGTTTCTGGTGGGTGATATATATTTAGGCAGAGTTAAGAAGGTCATGACCGGATTAAACGCTGCCTTCGTTGATGTTGGGTATGAAAAAGATGCATTTCTGCATTATCTGGATTTAGGACCTCAAGCAAAATCTTTAATTAAGTACCTCGACTTAGTTAAGAGTGGAAAGCAGAATGTTAGTAATTTGATGTATTTCAAAAATGAACCTGACATTAAGAAAGACGGCAAAATAAATGACATTGTCAAAAGCGGTCAGCATATTCTTGTTCAGGTTGCAAAAGAACCAATCAGCGCAAAAGGCCCGAGAATTACTACAGAAATTAGTATGGCAGGTCGCTATCTGGTTTTAATTCCTTTTTCTGATAAGATTTCCGTTTCTTCCAAAATAAAAAACAACGAGGAAAAACACCGATTAAAAGAATTGATGCAGACTATTAAACCAAAGAATTTTGGCGTAATAGTAAGAACCGTAGCTGAAGGAAAATCCGTTTCTGACCTGGAAGCAGATTTGCAAGAACTTTCCGACAGATGGGATAAATGTTTTAAGGAGTTTAAAACCGCGGAGCCCCCGATGCGCGTATTGGATGAAATGGACAGAACAAGTTCCATTTTAAGAGATTTATTAAATGAATCTTTTAATGCCATTCATGTTAATGATAAAGCAATAAGCGAAGACTTAAAGGACTATTTAAAAAGCATTGCTCCTGATAAAGTTGATATAGTTCAACATTATAAAGGCACTTTACCAATATTCGATTCCTTTGGCGTAGAAAAACAAATTAAAGGTTTGTTTGGTAAAACCGTCCACATGAAAAGTGGTGCTTATCTTGTAATTGAGCATACTGAAGCTTTACATGTATTTGATGTAAATAGTGGTAACCGTGCGAAAAGTGACAGTTCGCAAGAAGAAAATGCCTTAGAAGTCAATTTGGAAGCAGCGGTTGAAGTTGCCAGACAGTTGAGACTTCGTGATATGGGAGGCATCATCGTTGTGGATTTTATCGACTTGCATAATGCCGACAACAGAAAAAAGCTTTTTGATAAGCTTAAAGAAGAAATGAAGCTTGACCGTGCCAAGCACAATATTTTACCTCCTAGTAAATTTGGTTTAATACAAATAACAAGACAACGTCTTCGTCCGGAAATGAATGTTGAGGTAATGGAAACTTGTCCAAGTTGTAATGGCACAGGCAAGGTTCAACCAAGTTTACTATTTGTAGACCAAATAGAAAATGCCTTAAGGTTTATTATTAAAGACCAAAATCAAAAAGGCATTATTTTACAAGTACATCCTTATATCGAGGCTTATATTAAAAAAGGACGCTGGCTAAAATCGCGCCAGTGGAAGTGGTACAGAGAGTTTAAACAATGGATAGAAATTCAGCCAATAGAGAGTTATTCCTTTATGGATTATAAGTTTTTCACGAAGGAAATGGATGAAATTATTATTTAATCTCAATAAGTTTAAGAGCGATTAATCGCTCTTTTTCTTTTCTAGACTTTCGTTTTCCAGATTTTTCTGATATTCTGCCGTTTTTTTAGAAGGTATCCTCAAACAAACGCCACCAAAAAGCAAGGCACCGCGATCATAACCAGCCTCTAAATTCAAACCAAGATATGGTATTGGGTAAATTCTAATTCCAAATGTAGATGAAAAATACTGAGCCCATCCGCTTTTAAACTTATAAACGTCAACCGGCAATGTTTTTCCGGGATAGCTTGTTGTAAAACCCAAATCAAATGTATATCTGCTAACTCCAAGGGTTAAGCCAATATAAGGGTCTATTTTTTTGGATTTAATATCTTCAACAAAATGATAAGCGCCTCTAATTCCTATCGCCAATGAAGATACCTTCACATTGTACTCATCTACATACTTATTTAAACTTGTGGTAACAGGGTCGTTATCCTCATAGTTATTTATGATGTCGCAATTGATGTTCCAATAAGACCCAACAAGACCTAATCCAACGTTTTCCGTTAGTCCGTATTCGGTCTTCCCGTTAATAACTCCACTATTCGATACATTAATTAGAAAGTTTTCGTTGTCTTTTTTGTTGTTTTTATAATATAATTTAACTGCATTTTTCAGTAAAAACGCAGACACCTGCGGGATACCATAATTAGCATTAATAATAATGTCAGATTCTCTAAATGCTTGCGAAAACAGCATTGAATTACTGATAAATATTGCGATAATTATCTGACAGACTTTAGTTTTCAGGCATTCCATTATTAAACCATTTTTCAATCTTAGCAATATCACAATCACTTAATTTTCCACCACCTTGAGGCATAGGCTTTGGTCCTGTATGTTTAATGGATGGCAATAATTTTCCGGTATTTATGCTTGTCTTAACACCATTGTATGAATCCAGTGAATGTCCGGTAGGAGAACCGGATGGATGACAACCGGTACACAAACTCAGAATTGGTTTAACATGGGTATTGTAAGTGATATAAGAAAGCGTATCACAACTTGAGTTACCACATGAATCTTTCTTTGCCCCAAAATCTATCCAATATTTTATGATATCTAATTCTTTCTCTGTAAGTTTTGTACCATTTAATGGCATTTCAGGTTTTCTTCCTGAAATAGCTCTGTATAATTCGCTTTTTTTTGATTTAAAAGGAGTAACGGCCTCCATAACCCCGTTATAATTAGTGAAATCATACCCGGCAGCTTTATCTGTAGGGTTGTGACAACCACTACCTGCACACTTTCCAATTAATATTGGTTGTACGTTTTCTTTATAACAGGTATCCGGAATGTACTTATCTTTTCTACAGCCAAGTGTAAAAGCGAAAACAATCAAAACCAAAGAAATCTTTTTCATTGTCATTAAAGATATAAAAAAAATTAAATGTTTATTTTTTTTCTTTTGGTTTTAGTTGCTTGCTCAACCATGATTTAAAGTCCAGTAATTCTGCACTCATTATGGCATGAGGCATTTCGTATCTGTTAAAAGTCACATCTTTTACCTTGAGAGAGTCTAAATATTTCTTTGAAGATTCAGCTTCTTTAATATCAATAACATTATCAGAATATCCGTGTCCGATAAAGTAATGTTGCTTTTGGATGGTTTCACTTTTACCGGAATATTTCATGGTTTCGGGCAACATTTTTCCACTTAAAGCAACAACACCTGAAATTTTCTTCGGCAATTTTAATGCAAGATCATATGCCATAATTGTTCCCTGGCTATATCCTAATAAATAAACCTTAGTGCTGTCTGCTTTATATGCTTTGCAAGCATGACTAATAAAAGACATTATTTTTGCGCGACTATTTTCAACTTGTTTATAGTTGTAGCTTAATTGTTTATTAGGCAAGAATTCTAAATCATACCACGCATAACCAATTTCTTTACCCTTATATGGTGCACGAATAGAAAAAATTAAATACTTCGACTCAACTGTTTTAGATAACTCAAATAAATCAGATTCATTACTGCCATAACCATGCAACATGATTAAGACCGGCGGTTTTTTATCAGGCATGGAAGATGCCCGAACTTTATAAACCAATTCTGTTTTTATTTCTTGAGCCAACGAAATGAGGCTGGCAAAAATAAAAGCACAAAGTAAATATTGCTTGATGAATTTCATTAGTATTTATCTTCTTCTTTTAGATGGTTTAGATGATTTTGATGACTTTGATTTTCTATTACTTGGTTTAGTAATTTTTGATCTGTTTTCCGTACTCAATAAATCAACAAACTCAAAAGCCAATTGTTTTCTGATTAAATCTGCGGATTTAACCACAATCTCAACCTCGTCTCCTAATGCCAAAATTTTTCCTGTTCTTTTTCCAACGTATCTAAAATTTTCCTCATCAAAAAAGTAACTATCGTCTTTCATGTCTCTCGGTCTAATCATCCCTTCACATTTATTCTCTTCAATTTCTACATAAATGCCCCAGTCCGTAACACCACTGATAATTCCACGGAATTCCATACCTATTTTGTCCGACATGTATTCAACTTGTTTGTACTTAACGGATGCTCTTTCTGCTTCAGCCGCTAATTTTTCTCTTTCGCTACTGTGTTTGCAAAGGTTTTCTAAATCTTTCTCGAATGCCGGTTTTTCATCTTTCAATCTTGATTCAAGAAGTCTATGCACTAAAACATCAGGATATCTTCTGATTGGAGAAGTAAAATGAGTATAGTATTGAAAACCTAAGCCATAATGACCGGCATGCTCAGTTGTGTAAATAGCCTTTGGCATACTTCGTATGGTAAGCAATTCGATCATGCCTTGTTCTTTCTTACCCTTAATGTTTTGCAATAATTTGTTTAAACTTTGAACTGTCTTTTCTCCACCATCCATATCAATCTCATAACCAAACCGACTAATAAATGAATTAAGCTGCAATAATTTTTCTTCAGAAGGAACATTATGAATACGGTACACACAAAGGTTTTCAGAAGATTTATTTTTATCTTTTTCTCCCTTTGCTTTATCTCCTTTAGGCTTACCTAAGAACTCCGCCACTTTTCTGTTAGCAAGCAACATGAAATCTTCAATCAACTTATGGGCATCTTTTTGTGTTTTAAAATAAACACCGGTTGGTTTGCCATCTTCATCTAATTGAAATTTTACTTCTGCCTTATCAAAAAACAATGAGCCATTTTTAAAACGATTCTTTCGTAAAATTTTTGCCAGTTTATCCAGCGTTAAAATTTCTTCACGATAATCTCCATCTTTCCCTTCAATTATTTCTTGCACTTCTTCGTAGGTAAATCTTCGCTTGCTATTAATAATTGTTTTGCCAAACCATTCATTTAAAATACTGCCGTCTTCTGTCATTTCAAAAACAGCACTAAAGGTATATTTCTCTTCGTTCGGCCTTAATGAACAAACAAAATTACTTAATACTTCAGGCAGCATTGGAATACAACGATCAACCAAGTAAACTGAAGTTGCACGATTAACAGCTTCTTTATCAAGTACGGTGTTGGTCTTTAAATAATGCGTTACGTCGGCAATATGAACACCAATCTCGTAATTGCCATTATCTAATTTTTCAATTGATAAAGCGTCATCAAAATCTTTTGCGTCATGAGGGTCAATAGTAAATGTTATTTTATCTCGAAAATCTCTCCTTTTTTTAATTTCAGATTCCTCTATTTTTAAGTTTAAGCTTTTTGCGTAATATTCTACCTCATCGGTAAACTTAGAAGGGAGTCCATATTCAGCCATGATGGCATGCATTTCAGTTTGGTGTTCTCCCGGATACCCAAGTACTTCTACAACTTCAGCAGTAGGGTTTGAATCATTTGCTTTCCATTCTAAAAATTTGACCAATACTTTCTGCCCATCTCTGGCTCCCATTATTTTGCTAAGGGAAACATAAAAGTCTACATGAATTTTACTCATGTCAGGAATCACAAATGCAAATTTCTTTGACAATTTCAGTGTGCCTACAAATTGGGTTTTTGAGCGTTGGATGACTTCAACTACTTCACCTTCCTGACGTTTTCCTCTACTTCTTCTGGTAAAAACAATCTTTACCAAATCGCCCTGTAAAGCATCTTTGGTTTTTTTAAAAGGCACAAAAACGTCATCTTTATCTGCACCTATAACAACAAAAGCAGCTCCTTGAGCAGTAAAATCAATAACTCCGGTTAAATACTCCTTGGCTTCTTTTATTGTAAATTTGCCTATTTCCTTTTCAAGTACAAATCCTTTTTCTTTTAATAAGCCTAATACTTCAATTAGTTGAACTCTGTCAGAATCAGAATTCAATTCCATAGCGGCACCAATTTGCTTATAATTAAATGTCTTTTCAGTATTGTGTCTGAGAAAGGCTAAAACCTCTTCAAATAAGTAACTTTTGGGTTTTTTATTTTTCGACATAGATTAACTAAAGTTAGGCATTTTTTTATCCTTTGAAATCTAAATTATTAACGGATTATAAGAGTGTTTCTACTACCTCAGGAAAGTGCTTTAGTTCTAATGCGCGAATTTTTTTAACTAAGTCATCAGCATTGTCGCTTGATAAAATTTCGCATTCAAATTGGGCAATAATGGCTCCTTTATCATATTCCTCATTCACATAATGTATTGTTATACCACTTTTCTTTTCTTTATTCTCTATAACCGCTTTGTGAACATTCATTCCATGCATGCCCTTTCCACCATATTTTGGCAACAATGAAGGATGAATATTGATGATTTGGTTTGGAAATGATTTCACCAATTTTTCAGGGATTTTCAGTAAGAATCCTGCCAGAATGATTAAATCTATATTTTCTCCCTTCAAAAAATCTATAATCTGATCGGTGTATTCGTTCAGTGCTTTTTTACTAATTATATGTATGCTTTTGTTTAATTTTTCTGCTCTTTTTATTACGCCGGCTTCTTCATTATTTGTAATAACATATTTAAACTTAATTTTTGGATTGTTTTTAAAGTATGCAATTAGATTTTCGGCATTCGTTCCTTCGCCACTTGCAAAAATTACAGCAGTTTTCATGTATCAAAAGTAATCATTAATTATTTTAACTTTGAGGCATGTTTTTAGATTATATACGATGGAACCCTGATCCGGAGATTTTTACAATTCCCGGAATTGATTGGCCGGTTCGTTGGTACGGCCTCCTTTGGGCTACAGCATTACTTGCCAGTCATTTTTTAATGAACAGGATTTATATGCGTGAGGGAAGGTCTAACCAACAATTAGACAGATTAACTTTGTATATCATTGTTGGAACAATTCTTGGAGCCAGGCTCGGTCACTGTTTGTTTTACGGTCCATTGTTTGACGTATATGATAGCGTTGGTTATTTAGTGGAAGAAGGTTATTTATCACACCCCTTGAATATACTAAAGATTTATGAAGGTGGTTTGGCAAGCCATGGCGGTGCTTTAGGAATTTTAATAGGTAGCTTGTTTTATTGTTATAAAGAGAAAGAAAGCTTTTTATGGTTATTGGATAGACTGGCAGTTGTAGTGCCTGTTGCCGCTTGCTTTATTCGTCTGGGGAACTTAATGAATTCAGAAATCATTGGTACTCCAACTGATTTACCATTTGGGTTTATTTTCGAGCAAATTGATCATGTACCAAGACATCCTGCACAATTATATGAAGCGCTGTTTTGCGCAATAATATTTTTTCCTGTTTATTGGTTATGGAGTAAGAAGCGCAATGAATACGCCAATGGTTTCATTTTTGGTGTATTGTCTGTGCTTTTATTTACGGAAAGATTTTTTGATGAATTTGTAAAAGAAAATCAAGTAGATTTTGAGAATGCCATGGCGCTTAATATGGGACAAATTCTTAGTATTCCGTTTGTGCTGATTGGAATTTACTTTATCTGGAGAGGAATCAAACAGAAGCCGAAAGCCAACCCATAAAAAAACCCGGCTGTTATACCGGGCTCTCAATCTATCTTTTTTCTATTAGTTGTTGATGCTAATTTTCTTTTCTAATTCTTCAATGTAAGCTTTGAAACGCTTATCAGTATCCATTAAGTTGTTTACGGTACGACAAGCATGTAAAACAGTTGCATGATCCTTACCACCGCAATGCATACCGATAGTTGCTAAAGACGATTTAGTCATGTTCTTAGCAAAGTACATTGCAATTTGACGTGCCTGAACAACTTCACGCTTACGTGTTTTAGACTTCATGGTGTCAATTGCTAAATCAAAATAATCACAAACTACTTTTTGGATGTAATCGATTGATACTTCACGGGCAGTACTCTTAACGAATTTATCAATCATGGCTTTAGCTAATTCAAGCGTAATCGTTTTCTTGTTTAAGCTAGATTGTGCCAATAATGAAATAAGTGCACCTTCCAATTCACGAACGTTGGTTGTGATACTATATGCTAAGTATTCGATAACTTCTTTTGGAAGCTGGATACCTTCATTGTAAACTTTCTTTTCCAGGATTGCAATTCTTGTCTCTAATCCAGGAGCTTGTAAGTCTGCGCTTAATCCCCATTTGAAACGAGACAATAAACGTTGTTCAATTCCTTGGATATCAACTGGAGCTCTATCAGCGGTTAAGATGATTTGCTTACCTAATTGGTGCAGGTGATTGAAGATATGGAAAAACACATCTTGCGTTTTATCTTTTCCTGCGAAATATTGAACGTCATCAATAATTAAAACATCAATCATTTGGTAGAAATGAACGAAATCATTTTGATTGTTGTTTTTAATTGACTCGATAAACTGAGTGATAAATTTCTCTGACTGTACATACAATACAGTTTTATTTGGGAAATTCTTTTTTACTTCAATTCCGATTGCCTGTGCCAAGTGAGTTTTTCCTAAACCAACTCCTCCATATATTAAAAGAGGATTAAAAGCATTTCCGCCCGGCTTTTGAGCAACTGCAAAACCTGCACTTCTTGCCAAACGGTTACAATCACCTTCAACAAAATTATCGAAGCTGTAATTCGGATTAAGTTGAGATTCTACTTGCACCTTTTTTAATCCCGGAATAATAAATGGATTCTTAATTGAACTTGCAGAAACATCTATTGGCATAGACACTGATGGGTTCTTTAAGTTAGTACTGATGTTAGGTAATTTAAATGTGATAGGTGTTTCAGTTTTACCCGCCGCATTTTCCATTATAATATTGTATTCTAATTTTCCGTCAGGACCAAGTTCTTTTCTGATTACTTTTTTAATTAAAGTAATATAATGTTCTTCCAACCATTCATAGAAAAATTGAGAAGGCACTTGTATCGTCAAAACACTTTCTTGAAGTTTTACCGGTTTGATTGGTTCAAACCAGGTTTTAAAATTCTGCGGACTTACATTATCCTTTATAACTTCTACGCAATCTGACCATACCTGTTCTGCTGTCTTCTCTTTCATTCTTAAATTCTTAATTAGTTAGTTAAATATGTTGTGTTTATAAGTGTATTCGGTAATTAACAGTAACCTGTTTGTAAATATAGTGTGATTATTTGTTTTAGCAACAAAAAAAATAAAAAAATTTTTTCGTGAAATTTTCGCTTGAAATTTGGTGCTTTAAAAAATTTTTTTACCTCTTATGAAATTTTGAAATTCAAGTTGTTTTGAAAGAAAATTTTTCTATGAGAATCGAAATAAATCGTCAGATGCCCCATCCAGACACCCGCCCAGCCTACCTGGTTCACTAACACACTTTTACCGTTTTTATTCAGAACTTCTACCGGTTTTTTTAAAAACGTATGTGTGTGACCTCCAATAATTAAGTCAATATTTTCAGAATTTTTGGCTAAAATCATGTCACTAACTTTATTCTCCTTATAGCTGTATCCTAAGTGAGACAAGCAAATCACGTAATCACATTTTTTTTCTTTTTTTAAATATGCAGCTGTCTTATTAGCGTTTTCAATAGGATCCAAGTATTTTAATCCCTGAATATTTTTTTTCAGCATAAGTCCTTCAGGGTCAATCCCAACTCCTAAAATCCCTATTTTCAATGGTCCTTTTTCGATTACTTTAAGTGATTTAATTTTCTCATTGGTTCTTAGGTCGGTATCTTTAAAATCATAG
>JBFWYJ010000058.1:0-11922 GCA_050186555.1 Bacteroidia bacterium | reverse complement strand
TGGTATTGTTAATGAGAACTTGGCAATTAATTTCTTAAACGAAGTTCAATATCCAGAAGCCAGATGTTTTTATGGTTTCCAGATTATGATGGAGAACATTCATTCTGAGACTTATTCATTATTAATAGACACCTATATAAAAGACCCGGCAGAAAAGGATAAGCTACTGCACGCTGTAGATACTGTGCCTTGTGTTGGAGAAAAGGCTGATTGGGCTTTGCGCTGGATTGAGAATGGTTCATTTGCACACAGATTGATAGCGTTTGCAGCGGTTGAGGGTATTTTCTTTTCCGGCTCATTCTGCTCAATTTTCTGGTTGAAGAAAAGAGGATTAATGCCCGGATTAAGCTTCAGTAACGAATTAATTAGTCGTGATGAAGGGTTACATTGTGATTTTGCTTGTTTACTATATACAAAGTATTTGAAGAATCAGTTACCACAAGAGGAGGTGACTAAGATTATTACAGATGCGGTTTCTATTGAGAAGAAATTTGTTGTTGATGCCATTCCTGTTAAATTGATTGGAATGAACGCAGATTTAATGTGTCAATACATTGAATTTGTGGCAGATAGACTATTGGTGGCTCTGGGTTGCAATAAGTATTATAATGCATCAAATCCATTTGATTTTATGGAGATGATTTCGTTGCAGGGCAAAACCAATTTCTTTGAGAAACGCGTGGCCGAATATCAAAAGGCCGGTGTGATGTCGAAGAGCAGTGAGAATAACAATGTCTTTAAGTTGGACGAAGACTTTTAGGCGATTGTTCGTGAGGTAAACCCAATTATCATAACGTTTTTAAGTGAACAAGATGAAGGTCTTGTAGTGGAAAGAATCGCCTTAAAAACTGTGTCGATTGGGGTTTGTGGCAATTAACGGGTGATTTGTTAATTACTATTTTAATGATGATTCGAAAAAGAAATATTATAGGGTAACTTGTGGAAACCAAAAAAACTCAAAAACTAACTAAAAAAACTAAGGCGTATGTTTGTAATTAAAAGAGATGGCACAAAAGAGTCGGTAAAGTTCGATAAGATTACCGGCCGAATTCAAAAACTCAGCTATGGATTGGATCCCTCACATGTGGATGCTATTTTGGTTGCTAAAAAAGTAATCGATGGTGTTTATGATGGAGTCACTACCAGTGAATTGGATAATCTGGCTGCAGAAACCGCCGCTTCTCTTACAGTACGTCATCCTGATTACGCCTTGCTTGCTTCAAGAATTGCTGTAAGTAATTTACACAAAAACACAATTAAGTCTTTCTCGAAAACAATAAAAGCATTAAGAAATTATATTGATCCAAAAACCGGTTTAAAAGCATCTTTAATCGCCGAGGATGTTTACGAAATAATTCAAAAGAACGCTCATATTTTAGACTCATCTATTATTTATGATAGAGATTTTGGTTATGATTATTTTGGTTTCAAAACATTAGAGCGTTCATACTTATTAAAAATGAACGGTAAAATTGCCGAGCGTCCTCAGCACATGATTATGCGTGTAGCCGTTGGTATTCACAAAGAAGATATCGAGTCTGCAATCAAAACTTACAATTTGATGAGTGAACGTTGGTTTACACATGCAACACCAACTTTATTTAATGCAGGAACGCCTAAACCACAAATGAGTTCTTGTTTCCTTTTACAGGTAAAAGAGGATTCTATCGATGGTATTTATGACACTTTGAAAAATTGTGCCAAAATTTCTCAAAGCGCCGGAGGCATTGGCATCAGTATTCACAATGTAAGAGCAACGGGTTCTTATATCAAAGGCACTAATGGGACATCAAATGGCATCATTCCAATGCTGAAAGTTTATAATGAAACGGCAAGATATGTCGATCAGGGTGGCGGAAAGCGTAAAGGTTCAATTGCCGTTTATCTAGAGCCATGGCATGCGGATATTTTTGAATTTTTAGATATTAGAAAAAATCATGGCAAGGAGGAGATGCGTGCACGTGACTTATTTACTGCGTTGTGGATTCCGGATTTATTTATGAAGCGTGTTGAAGAAGAAGGTGATTGGAGTCTAATGTGTCCGAATGAGTGCCCGGGTTTAAGTGATACTTACGGTGAAGAATTTGAAAAACTTTATACTAAATATGAATCTGAAAATAAATTCAGAAAACAAATAAAGGCGAGAGAACTTTGGGCAGCAATAATTGAAGCACAAATTGAAACGGGTAATCCATATATGTTGTATAAGGACGCCGCGAATTCAAAGTCAAACCAAAAGAACTTAGGCACAATTAAGTCTTCAAATCTTTGCACTGAAATTATAGAGTACACTAGTCCTGATGAGGTGGCGGTTTGTAACTTAGCATCAATCGCTTTGCCGCGTTTCGTTGATGATAACGGTGAGTTCGATCATGATAAGCTATTTGAAATAACTTATGTAGCTACCATAAACCTTAACAAGATCATTGACAGAAATTATTACCCAATTCCTGAAGCAAGAAATTCAAACATGCGTCACCGTCCTATCGGATTAGGCGTTCAAGGATTGGCTGATACTTTTATTTTAATGCGATATGCTTTTGATAGTCCGGAGGCACGTCAGTTGAATTCTGAAATTTTCGAAACTATTTATTTTGCTGCATTAACAGCAAGTAAAGATTTATCTATGGCAGAGGGCCCATACGAAACTTATGAAGGCTCACCAATCAGTCAAGGAATTTTCCAACATGACATGTGGGATGTTACACCAAGTTCAAGATGGGAGTGGGATGTGTTGCGTGAAGAAATTAAGAAGCATGGCGTAAGAAACTCATTGTTGCTTGCTCCAATGCCAACCGCAAGCACATCACAAATCTTAGGTAATAATGAATGTTTTGAACCATACACTAGTAATATATATACAAGACGTGTTTTAAGTGGTGAATTCGTAGTTGTTAATAAGCATTTGTTACGTGATTTAGTAAAACTTGGAATATGGAACGATAATTTAAAGTCAAAAATTATTTTAGCCAACGGTTCAATCCAAGATATCCCTGAGATTCCAGAAAATATAAAGGAAATTTATAAAACAGTTTGGGAGATTAAGCAAAGAAGCATCATTGACATGGCTGCAGACAGAGGAGCATTCATTGATCAATCACAAAGTTTGAATTTGTTCATCCAGGATGCCAACTTCGCCAAGATGAGCAGCGCACACTTTTATGCATGGAAAAAAGGATTAAAAACCGGAATGTATTACTTGAGAACAAAAGCAGCAGCGGATGCAATTAAGTTCACGGTTGATCAATCTTCAATGAGTAAAACCACAATTTTAGGGAATGAGGATGCGTTGCTTGTTGAAAGAGGACAAACACAATTGTTAAGTGCCGAAGAGCAGCAAGCGCAGTTAGCATGTTCACTTGATAATCCGGATGCTTGCGAAGCCTGCGGCTCTTAAAAATTTATTTTAAGCATTTTAAACCCCGCCTCATTGCGGGGTTTTTTTATAAAATCCAGCATTTACTAAAACGATATAGGACGATAGTTAAGATAAAAAAGGGATATTATTGAGTGTATAAAACATCTCGATTATTAGAAACTTAGGTTAAGAAGCGTTGATACTCTAATTTAGTAACGTAAAATTTTGACATGAAAAGACTAGTAAGAATAATAATGATTTGTATAATGAGCGTTCCTTTCTTAGGAAATTCTCAAGGAGAGTCATGGAATTGGTATTTTGGATATACTGCGGGTGTAAATTTTCCAAATGGAAATGCGCCTGTTGCTGTAACAAATGGGATGTTATCTACTTTAGAAGGGGTGGCAACAATATCTGATGCTGCAGGTAATCTTCTATTTTATACACATGGTAGTACAGTATGGAATAAACTTCACGCCGTTATGGCAAATGGTACAGGATTATTAGGTAACGGATCATCAACGCAGTCTGGTGTAATTGTTCCTCACCCGGGAAATCCAAACTTATATTATATTTTTACTTGCGCCTTATACAACCAGGGATTCAGATATTCTATTGTTGATATGAGTTTAGCTGCAGGAAATGGCTCTGTAACAGTAAAGAATCAGATGCTTTGGCAAAACAATACAGAAAAGTGTTGTGCAGTTAGACATTGTAATGGTACAGACATTTGGGTTATCATGCATGCGGCAAATGGAAATCAATTTAGAGCTTATTTAGTAACTGCTGCTGGTATAAGTGCGGCTCCCGTAATCTCAAATGTTGGCTCAAACCATGTTAGTCCTGGTATTGGCTACTTAAAGGCTTCACCTAATGGGAACAAATTAGCTTATGCGGTTTATATTAATGGGTTCTTAGAAATATTAGATTTTGATAAGTCAACAGGAGTAGTAGCTAATCCGATAACAATCAATGGTGCTCAGTACAGCAACGCTTACGGATGTGAGTTTTCACCAGATAACACTAAGGTTTATTTCGGTAGTTACTCAACAAAGAAAATCACTCAAGTGAATCTTTGTGCAGGTACTCCTGCTCAAATTATTGCCTCTCAAGTTGATGTAGGAACTTCTGCTAACTCAGTTGGTGCTTTGCAATTAGGTCCTGATGGTAAAATTTGGGTAGCAAGGAGCCAGTCTCCAAATTTAGGCGTTATTAATAATCCAAACGTAGCAGGTGTAGGTTGTAATTATGTTGACGCAGGAGTTGGATTAGCAGGAAAAAATTGTGGGGCTGGACTGCCAAACTTTATTGCAAGTTATTTCGACCCACCACCACCTCCATTTACCTCTACAGTGAATTGTTTAAATGTGAATTTTACATCACCTACTGTTAACGTAATTAGTTGTAGTTCTTCATCAAATGCAATAACTTCTTACAGCTGGAATTTTGGTGATTCGGCTTCAGGACCAAGTAATACTTCAGCAAATGCAAATCCATCTCATTCGTTTAGTGGGCCGGGAACATTTACTGTTCAATTGATTTTAGGCTATGCTTGTGGGTCAGATACATTAGAACAACCTGTAACTGTTATAAGTTGTTCCCCAATGGTTTCAGTTAATAGTGAAACAATCTGTTCAGGTTCATGTGCAGCTCTTACGGCAACTGCAAATGGTGGAACCCCTCCGTACACTTACACTTGGGTGCCAAACATTGGTGCCGGTGCCGGACCTCATAATGTCTGTCCTATGTCAACTACAGTTTATACAGTGTTAGTAAGTGATGCAGATAACAATGTGGTTTCAAACACTTCAACTGTAACAGTTAATATCACGCCTACAATGGTTGTTACTCCAAGCAGTCCAACTTTGTGTATGAATGACTATAACGGCTCTGTAAACACAGTTACTCTTACCGGAAGTGGTGCAACAACATACACCTGGGTCAACTTTGCAGGATCTGTACCCAGTGCCTCTGTAGGTTCAGTTATCAGTGCAACAGCCATTCCGGCTTCTAATAGCGCCACGGGAACCTTAATGGGTTCTAACGCCACTTGTACAGCCTCTGTAGATTTTACTTTAGGAATATTACCTAATCCAATTATTAGTACAATTTCCGGCACAATGTGTTTTGGAACTTCAGCTCAAATTTCTGCTAGTGGTGCAAACAGTTATGTTTGGTCACCAGCAACAAATCTTTCTTCAACAACTGGAGCAACAGTAACGGCAAACCCTTCGGTTACAACTATTTACTCTGTAATCGGAAATAGTTTAAATTGTTTCAGTCAAGCTCAAACAGCAACTGTTGATGTATCACCAAACCCGACAATTACTTTGTCTGCTGATTCTCCTACAATTTGTGCAGGTAGTTCTGTTGGTTTGCATGCGCTTGGTGCATCATCATATGTTTGGAGTCCTGCAGCAAGTTTAAATAGTGACGTAATTCCTGATGTTATTGCCAATCCAATGAACACGACTGTGTACACAGTGATAGGAACCTTAAATACTTGTACTGCTACGGCAGCTATTCAAGTTAGTGTAATTCCAGTGCCGGTATTGAATATTTCGGCAGGTAAAACGGTTCTTTGTCAGGGTGATAAAACAAAAATATCTGTGAATGGCGCTAGTAATTATTTCTGGAGTCCACCTCTTGGATTAACTGGTAATACCGGTAGCTCAAATGATGCAAGTCCAAATGTCACTACAGTATATAATATTATAGGATCAAACGGTCAGTGCACAGGAACAATTGATATTACCATCGAGGTTATTCCAAATCCTGATTTAACATTGTCTACATCAAATAACAAAATTTGTAAAGGCAATACTACTTCTATTTTCGCTAACGGTGCAGACAATTACATTTGGTCCCCAATGGATAATGTAACAATTCAAAATGGCAACGTTGCTCAGGTAACTCCAGAAGCAACAACAAATTATACGATTATTGGTTATAACCAGTCTGGTTCTGTTTCATGTGCTGTAACTAAAGAGATTGAAATCACAGTTGTTCCACAAGTAACTGCTTCGGTAAGCAATAGTGTTGAAATTTGTGAAGGAACAGGCATCAGATTAAATGCAGCAGGTGGTGACACTTACTTATGGACGCCTTCAGTTGGAGTACAGAACCCAAACCAGGCGCAAACATATTTTAGTCCAACCGCAACAACTGACTATACAGTTCATGTATCTAACGGAGGAAATTGTGGTTCCACTGCTACCTTGACAGTTAAAGTTCATCCATTGCCAACTGTGAATGCCGGCCCAGATGCTACATTCAACGCTGATGAGCCAATGCACTTATATGGTTCGGGTACAGGAACTCTTAAATGGATTGAAGGTGAAAAAGTAATTTGTCAAGTCTGTCCTACTACGCAAATTATGCCGGAAAATTCAGGGTGTTATAAGTTATTGGCAACATCTGATTTTGGCTGCAAGTCTTCCGACGAAGTTTGCATCACTGTTACTAAGAATCATAATATTTATATTCCTAGCGTATTTACGCCTAACGGAGATGGATTAAATGATGTGTTCTTAGTTTATGGAACAGGGTTCAAAGAAATTACAGTTTCTGTTTTTGACAGATGGGGAGAGAAATTATTCTTGACTGAAGATCAAACAATAGGATGGGATGGAACTTATAAAGGAGTTTTATCTAAAGAGGATGTTTATACATACCTTGTTGAGTATACTGCTCTTGATGGTAAAAAATACACTAAATCTGGTCACGTAACATTAATGAAATAAAAATGAAGAAAGTATTAATAATATTAGTTGCAGCATTAACAACATCGATCGTTAATGCTCAAAATCTGGATAAAATTCTTGTTGGACATAAATGGTATGCTAATGCGGATTTAGGTGATGATAAAATTGTGTTTACCAAAACGCCAGGTGAGAAAGTAGGATTTGAAGTAACATTCGACAAAAATGGCGGAATAACCCTATGTTCTGTTTTAAAAAACCCTACTCTGGATAAGAGTGGAAACGAAGTTGCAGCCGGTACAAATTATTGCGACCCCGATTTTTCACACACAATCAAAGGCAAGGAATTGACTATACTGTATCCGTTGGTTGAGTGGTTTTTGTTTGCAATTGAAGCAAATAAAGACAAAGTTATTTTTGTTCAAAAGCACCTTGCTCTGGATACAAAATAATACCTAATAAAATCTCATTATTAGTATATTTACTCTAAAGTAAATCAATGTTAGTGATGAGGTTATTTTTATTATCAATATTTTCTGTTTTTTATGTTGCTTACGGACAGGTAAGTTCGTACGTATTTAATCAAAGTTCAGCAAACTATTCATTTTTGCCTTCAGGATCCGCGACAATTGTAGCTGCCGGCTTTCAAGATGATAATGTTTACGGAAACATTCCAATTGGATTCACTTTTACATTTAATAACACAACCTATACAGCCGTTGGTTTAAGCACAAACGGTTGGATGTCTTTCGGTGGTAATGTCCCTAATGATAATTTTGCCGCAATCAGTAATTCAGGTGCCAATGCAGTTTCTTATATGTGTGGCGACATGATGCTTGGCCCATACCAAACTTGTACAATTACTTCAGGAAGCGATGTTGTTGCTTTCACGAACACGCTAGCCGCCAATTTCTTTGAAGTGGGTGATGTTTTAACCGGCACAGGTATACCGGCTTCTACTAGTGTAGTAGCCATTGGAGCTGGCAATATGACAATTTCTACAAACGCAACTGCATCAGGCACTGCTATAACTGCAGGCGGCAGAATTTCATATGTAACTTCCGGTGTTTCACCAAATCGTGTTTTTACCTTGCAATTTAAACAAGTAGGGAGATGGAATAATGATGGTACGGGACAAGATGATTACGTCAATGCTCAGATAAAACTTTATGAGACTAGCAATGAGGTTGAAATAGTATATGGTCATGCCGGAACATTTAACAATAATGTAATGTTTGCTGAGATTGGTTTAGCAGGACAAACAAGTGCAGATTATAATAACAGAGAAGTGCCTCTTGGTAATAATTGGAATACGTCAGTTAAAGGTTTGTCAAACGGTGCAAAGGCAGTGTATAGTAATAGCAATACAATACCTTATGGATTATCTTATCGATGGATTCCACCGGCACCTTGTTCAGGAGTGCCTTCGACAAATTCTGCAGTTTCATCTTTTTCCCAAGCATGTAATGGAGGAGACGCATTCTTAAACTTAATGAATACTTATACATTAAGCGGATTAAATTACATTTGGAGTGCAAGTAGCAATTCACTTGGCCCATTTTCTCCTTTAAATACATTTACAGCCGCACCATATACTGCCACAAATATCACTTCCGATACCTGGTATATTTGTGAAATTACTTGCACTAATAGTGCACAAACATTTACTACGGCACCGATATTAATTAAATCAGTTAGTTCAGTTACAAATGCCATTCCATATTTTGAAGGATTTGAAAATATTCCAGTTAATGATAAGTTGCCGAATTGTTCATGGAGTGCTTCTGATCCAAATTCAATTTGTCAAACTTATACTTTAGCAAGTACTTTTAATCGAATTCCAAAGACAGGAAATAAATTCGCTGCTTTTAAGTTTGGAACGAATCCCGGAGGTGATTATTTCTTTACAAATGCAATGTGGCTTTATGCCGGATATACTTATTCTGCTGACGTTAGTTATGTTACAGATGGTGGGAATGGATGGAGTGAGTTTGCATTAATGATAGGGGCCAATCAAAGTACTACAGGTTTACAAAGTATTGCTTCAGTAACAGGAAATATTACTAATACCACTTATACAACATTGTCTAATACCTTTTCTGTGGCTGTCTCTGGATTTTACTACGTTGCTGTAAAAGCTGTCGGAGATAATAATCCTTGGTATTTAAGTTGGGATGATTTAAGTATCACTGCTCCATGTAATTTTAATATGCCTAATGTTTTGGTATGGAAATCAACAAATATAGTTTGTGAAGGAGTTATGGTAACTTATACTGCCACGGGAGCGAATTCTTATACTTGGAATGTTCCTCCAACAACAGGTTCTGTGGTATCACATCCGGCCTCGATGATTTTTACAGTGAACGTAACAGGAGAGAATGAGGTGAATTGCTTTTTTTCTAACAGTAATCCACCTACGGTTCTCATGAAACCAAGTATTGTCTTAGCACCGGCAAATCAAACGATATGCTTAAATGAAACCGCAACAGTTGTGGCAACAGGCGCTGCAAGTTACACATGGAATCCTAGCAACAATAAGTCGGATACTTTTACCTTGAGTCCAGCTAATTCAAATGAATACACAGTAGTTGCAACCGGAACTAATGGTTGTCAGAATACAGCGGTAACACAAATAGTTGTAGATCCTTGTACAGGTATTGATGAATTAGTAGACAATGATTTTAAATTTGAGATTTATCCGAATCCGACAAATGAATATTTAAAAATTGCATTTAGCAAAGAAGTACAAACTGAAATTAGAATTATCGATGTAAATGGAAAGATAGTTAAGACAGTCTATGTCTCAAGAAAAGAGACAATAATTGATGTGAAAGATTTGGCGAAAGGAATGTACTTCTTAACAAATTATTCATTAAGCACATTGGTTAGAAGGGTAGTGATTATTAAGTAACTAGTAGTTAATCATTTTTTCGAATAAAAAAGGCGTAGTTTTTACTACGCCTTTTTTATTTCGCCTGTAATCTATTCTTACTGCTTTAATACCTTCCCTTTGAATTTTATTTCTTTCTTTTCATTAATCACGATTTCATAAACACCTTTCGGGAATTCTGAAAAGTCAACTGATTTTCTACCTGAATTTAAATATGTTGTTTTTATTTCTTGACCCAATGTATTGTAAATAGTTACTTCACATTCTTCACAGTTTATACTTTCAATAACCAATTCGTTTTGTACAGGATTTGGATAAACATTAAATACGTTGTTTTCATTTAATTCTTTCACAAAAGTACACCATGAAACTACAAGTTGAACCGTTGATGAATTAGTACACCCATTAACATCAGTTCCTGTTACAGTGTAAACTGTTGTTACACTTGGGCTAACTGTTATGGATTGATTCGTGCTGCTATTACTCCAGGTATAACTTTGCGCACCACCGGCATTTAATGTAGCAGTTTCTCCATCACATATTTCTGCTTTAGAAACAGTCGCTGAAACATTTGGCAATGGGTTTACATTCAAAGTAAAATTAGTTGAACTTACACAATTATTTTGTGTGCCCGAAGCTGTCAGTACACTAGTTGAACTTGGATTGCTTGCAATTGTATTAGAAAACACAGAACTATTCCATGTATAAGTATTAGCCCCATTGGCTGTTAACGTTGCTGTTTCGCCATTACAAATTGTATTTGGATTGGAAGTCACAGACAAAACAGGAGATGCAACTACTTGAATTGTTTTTGTAATACCACATGAGGTTAAAGTACCGCTTGATGCATTTAAACTGACAGTATAAATCCCCGCTGCATTGTAAATTGCTTGAACATTATTTAACGTAGAGGTGGCTGGACTTGCCCCTGTAAGTGTCCAACTCCATTCTGTTGGCCCACCAAAAGAATTATCGCTTAAACTAATTGGTTGATCGGTACAATATGGTCCTGTTGAATTAAAATCAGAAACAATGTTTGGCACATTGTCTGATGTAACAGAATTAAAGTACGTTCCCATACTGCCATAATCAGAATAGTTGGCAGAGCCGCCTCCATCAATAGTAAAATAATAGGAACCTGATGTCAGATTTGCGCCTAGTCTAGCATTTAATTGAGTTATGGGCGGATCAATTGCTATCGAGTTTGAAGTTACTGCGTTAAATAATGTCAGGCGTACATCTAAGTTAGCACCACTATAATTAACAGTATCCATTCCCCATGGTTTAACATCAATTGTTACGTATCTTGAATTACACAAATCAAATTTATAAGCGTCAACGTCTGCGTTAGTGGTAATTAGTCCGGTGTCTTTAACTAGTGCGGTATTTAAAATTAAGTTTTTTGCTGTGGCATAATTATTACCTACATCATCAACGCGGTAGTTTAAAAACAATGCGCCGGTAATGGCGTTACCACCATGGTCGTATTGTAGAGTGGTACAGGTTGTACTATTAGGGCCATTGTGCCATATAGTTACATTTTTAGAGTATCCAACTCCCATAATGGGTGCCCAAGATGTTACGCCAGACCCAATTCCACTATGGTATTCTGCTGTTTTAGCACAAGAGGCATTCCAGACACTTTGATGTTTTAAGCTTAATGTATGGCCGCCTTCATGGGATGCTGCCTCTGCAACATTCTTCGCGTTGTATCCCAATTTGTTTTCAAATACCCAACAAGGTGTATCAGGATTGCCACCCCAAGAAAATGAATTTAAATAGGCAACACCACCTACGTTATTTGGATACCAGGAGCTTGATGTTGTTATCACAATGCGCATCCTTAAATTCGGATTAGCAGCATTGAACTTTGATTCCTCAGTTGTAACATTAACATCAAAGGGACGATAATCTTCTGATACACGTTGCCAAATTTGCGTTATAGCCCCTGAACTTAATGTCGAAGGACTGGC
>JBFWYJ010000057.1:0-12023 GCA_050186555.1 Bacteroidia bacterium | reverse complement strand
TAAAATTTTTGAAAATAACAATCTTAGTTGCAGACCGTGCAGTAAATTAGGTTATGCTAAATGTCCGAAGACACATTTTAAATGCATGAATGAGATTGATTTGAAGGAACTTAATCTTTAACAAAAAGGGCCTTTAGTTCAGTTGCTTCATCCGGTTTAATTCTTCCTGCAATAATCAAGGATAATTGTCGTCTTCTTAATGCACCGTCAAAACGTTTCTTTTCTAATTCAGTTTCAGGCACTAATTCAGGTACTGGCAAAGGAGAACCATTTTGGTCAATGGCAACAAAGGTTAAAATTGCTTCATTACATTTCGTTTTTTTACCTGTCACCGGATCTTCAACTAAAACATCAACATAAACCTCCATGCTGCTCGAAAAAGCCCGACTCACTTTTGCCTCTAAGGTAACAACGCTGTTTTGCTTAATAGGATTATCAAATGATACATGGTTAATAGCCGCAGTTACAACAACTCTTCCACAATGCCTTTGCGCTGCAATAGCGGCAGTAATATCAATCCATTGCATTAATTTTCCTCCAAATAAATTACCAACATGATTGGTGTCATTTGGCAAAACAACCTCTGTATTTGTAGTTAGAGATTGAATTGGTGTTTTGCTTTTCATACTATCAAAATTACGGTTTTATATTTATATAATATATCTTTGTTATATGAATTTACTATATGTAAAAGCCATCCACATCATATTTGTGGTTAGTTGGTTTGCGGCACTTTTTTATATCGTTAGATTATTTATATACGCTAAGGAAGCGCAGGATAAAGATGAAATTGCAAGACCAATATTAACCAATCAATTATTGATTATGCAAAAAAAGTTGTGGTATATTATTGGTTGGCCCGCAGCAATTGGCACATTTATTTTTGGTTTTTGGATGATTTTTTTAAATCCCGCCTATTTAACCGCGCCGTGGATGCTTCTTAAGTTAATTGTTGTTGGATTGCTTTCACTATATCATTGGCAATGTCAAAGATTATTAAATCAACAAAAGCAAGGTGTTTATAAATGGAGCTCATTTAAATTGAGAATGTTTAACGAATTAGCAACTGTGTTTCTGGTGTCAGTTGTATTTTTAGTGGTTGTAAAATCTCAAAGCGGAATGCTGTGGGGTTTATTAGGAACTGCGGTCTTTGCCGGCGCCTTAATGTTGTTCGTTTTTCTTTATAGAAGAAAATCAGTAACACCGAATGTGTCAACAGAAAATGCAACTAACGGAAATAAATCAGAACAGGAGGAATTGGGTAAATGATTACTCATTTGACATAATCCAGGCTTTTGGTTGTTCAGATTTAATACTTTCAAGAAAAGTTTGTGCATCTTCTTTAGTATCAAATCCAGCTTTACTTACAATATGTAACCCGCTTGGATTGAGGCCGTTTATAGAGGCTGTAATATTCGAACTTTTTAATATTTTAATCATTCGTTTAGCATTTCCTTTCATGCTAAAACAACCAAAAACAATTTGAAAATTACCTTTTTTATTTTTTGCGGACGCTGATTTACTAATGTGTGAATTAACATTAGAAACGACATTATCTGCTACACCAATCTTGGTGCCTTCAATCATTAAGAAAGCATATCCGTCAGAATTAGCTACAAGTTTTGGTTCTTTATCATTCATATCTGCCAGCATTAACTGAGGATAGTCGATTGTTTTATACAATGCTTTCTCAGAACCAATTGATAAGCCTGAGAAAACAGGACCATTAATTTGTTTTAAGTTGACCAATGCTGTAACCGTAAAAAAGAGAACAGAAGCTCCCAGTAAAGTATATGCTGCAGTTCGCAGAAATTTGGATTTCTTGTTTGTTGGCCGTGACGTTTCAACCCTTCGGTCAATCCTGTCGAGATTCTCGTTCTCTTTAACAATTTCAAATTCTTGTAAAGATATTGCAGAAAGCCCGAAACTTTCCGGTAAGTAGTTTTCGTCTAATGTAGGCTCAAAACAAAGATTATTTTCTAAATCCAGATAAAAAAAGCCAATTGGATCAAAGGCAAGTCTCTTTTTAATTTTTAATATTTCTAAACAGTAATCAGAAAACTCTTGCACTTTTTTGTTGGCTTCACCAAAACTTATACCGGATTCTGTTTGAAGCCAATTAGCTAATAGCCCGTCGCTTTGTTTTAATTGCTTGTTAAAGCTTACAACTTTTCCCGGAGGAACGATAATGCTTTTATCAACTAAAAATTTAGAAAAATGAATTTGCGTAACAAACCCTCCAAAACCAGGAACAACAACATAGTCGTGCCTATGCAGTAACTCGCTGATTCCTTTAATTATTAAGTTTTGTTCACTCATTTGGGGCATTAAAGATAACTAAATATAGGAATTTTAGTGTTTTTTTCAAGTTTAATTTTTCAACTGAAAATTAGCCAAATGAATGCTAATTATTTGGTTTTCACTGATAGATTGTGTTATTTTGGCGCTCGATTGAATTTGCTTTACACATACCTTTTAATTGGATTTTATAGTTTTTTTGGTCTTTTTATTCAGGAACCAAATAGTTCTGTAAAGGAGAGTTCATTGACTTGTAAAGAAATAGTTTACAAATCTCTTAAAGCAATAGATGACGTAAAATCTTTAAAATATTATTTGAAGATTACGGAGAGAGGTAAGAAGGGCATGAATTTTTACGAAAGTCATGTAAAATTTAATAAGAAGCCTCGAAAAATTTATATATACATTAAGGGAATTGAAGTTCTTTGGGTGCAAGGAACCAACAAAGGGAAGGCATTGGTTAAACCAAACTCTTTTCCCTATTTCAATCTGAATTTAGACCCTTTGGGCGATTTGATGCGCCAGGATCAGCACCATACGCTTCATGAAATGGGGTATGATTATTTCGCATCTATTATTGGTTATAGTGCTGCAAAAATTGATACTCGATTTAATGAGGTATTTGCTTTTGCGGGCGAAGAAAAAGTAAATAACAGAAATTGCTATAAAATAACTATCAACAATGATGATTTTAAATATGTGAATTACACAGTTGGTCCGAAAGAAAGCATTACTACAATTGCAAGAAAATTACATGTTTGCGAGTATATGATCGTTGAGCAGAACAAAAAATTCAAGGATTATTTTGATATTTTAAAACCTGGAGAAGTTATTAAAGTACCAAATTGGTATTGCAAGAAGGTTGAAATGTATATAGATAAATACCATTTCTTACCAATTAGAATTAAGGTAGAGGATGATAAGGGGCTGTTTGAAGAATATAATTACAATTTCTTGCAAGTTAATCCTGATTTCAAGGATGAGGAGTTTACCAGAACATATAAAGACTATCATTTCTAAAGCAAAAAAGGGAGATTAATTAGCCTCCCTTTTTCTTTTTAATCAAAAGGTATCAATCGGATACCGGCGGAGAAAGCATAAACTTCAGGTGCTTGTTTTGTTTTAAACAATTCTGTAATACCATATTGTGCATATAAAGTAACATCTCTATAACCTATACTGGCATAAGCATCAACTTGAAATGAATTTAAATTATAACTGTCTTTTCTTCTAATTCTAAATTCATCACTCTTATATATCAACACTTGTTTTGTTTTCGAGTTAAGAAGATATTTCCCAACAACGCCAAAACTAATATGGAAGTTCTTTCTTAAGTTTTTACTTGTGTTAATAGTTAACAACAAAGGCACGGTTGCATATGTTTGTTTGAATTTGTTCTTCCTATATGTGTAGGCATCTGTTGAGTCTATTATTCCCGAGGTAAATGAACTGTCCGCATTTAACCTTGTTTTATTTTCAAATTTGAAATTATTAAATTGTAAACCAATACCTGTATTTAACTGCAAATAAGGTTTAATGATATTGATGTTGGTTTGCCCTAAATTCCATTGCATGCTAAAGGATCTGCCATAATCTAAATTCATGTAGTCGTACGGTTTGTCCATTTGAAAAGTTCTACTTGGACTGGTATAACCAGCAAAACCTAGCCAAAACCCTTGCCAATGATTGCGGGTGTATTCGCTTATATTTTTGCAAATAGCTGTATCACAATCGTCATTTCCATTATCTATAATGATTATTTTTTTGCCCCTAAATTGAAAAGTAGTTGTTTTGGTTGTATCGCCTGACTCACCATCAGAACCTTCATTTATTTTAACCACTCTCGAAGTTTCATTTCCTTCTGCACTTACATCTGTTGGATTGCCTTTAAACTTAACCTGACTGCTTCCGGTAGAAAGAATGGATATCTTTTTATTGGTAAAAACTTTGGCATGAGAAGCTCCTGATGTTTCTATGACAATATTTTCCGCTTTCAATTCATAAGCTTTTAAACTGGCAGCTCCCGTTAGGGTTGTGCTAAGCTCATTTGTTTCACCACCTAATTTAATGTTTGATGCACCACTACCGGTAACCGATAATTTTTCTGATTTTACTTTCATGAAAACTGAAGCTGCACCTGAACCATTTATCTTAAATTCATTTACGAATAATGTATCTAAACATTTAAATGTGCTGGCGCCGCTAGCGATTATTGATTTTAATGAATTTCCATAAACCTTTACCAAAACACTAGGTTGGTTTTTCTTGTTTGAAATAAAAAGGCTATTGTCTTTGATTGAATATTCAATTGGTTCTGAATCAGCCGAAGCACTTGGGATTTCAATTTTTGAGTTTTCGGAATTGAAATACTTAACGGCTACTGCTCCGGAAGTTTGAATCTCAGAGAAAGGTTCAATTGATTTTTCAAAATGATTCTGCGTAAATCCACAATTTACTATTAGTAGAATTGCAATGGTATAAATCTTTTTCATAAACTTGTTTTCAGTAAGACGATTAGATATAATTAATAGTTACAGTTTCAATTAATTTTTTGATACAATTACAGAGCCAATAACCAATTTGGATTCATTCTCTGATGAATTGAGACGTTTTACACCTGTATTGTTCAAGAATTTGAATGTTTTTGTTAAGACTGTCCAAACTCTTCCTCTATTCTTATTTTCACTCATTGATTCTGACTCATAGCCTGTTTCGATAGCAAGTTTAGAGTATTTTGGTACAAGTTTGTTTTCCGGCAAATTATTGTTAGCCAAATAAGAATCACTGCTGTCGTTTTTTGTTTCATTAAAGATTTCCGGAATAATTTTTTTGATTGTTTTATTGGTAGTATCAATCGCTGCAATATTCTCCATGTCGGCATCCGGTTCTTTTTCAATCTCTATGTACTGTTTAGAATTATTTTTTACCGCTCTTATTTGTTTTGTATTTTGTTTATTTGCCAATTGTTTTTCATTTTGAAGAACGTTTTCATTAGCAAGATTCGGTAAAAGTAATTTGGAAGAATCGGAAGCTAACTCATTAATGGTAACATTCTCCTTTTTTGCAATCACTTCATCGGTAATCACATTTGATTCATTAAACTTATTGAATAATAAATAAAAACCTGCCAGTAATATTAAGCCTGCTGCAATTCTATAAATAGTAGAGGATTCAAATAAAATGATTTTGGTTTTCTTCTTTAAATTATTTTTATCATCAAAAACTATCTCTAAATTTGGTTTAACGATTGTTTTTTGATACAGTTTGTAATCTGATTGGAATTGCATGTTAGATTTTAATAAATCCTCTGCTGTTTGGCGTTCTTCTTTTTCCAATTTGTTTTCCAATAAACCAATAACCAGTTCTTCGTTGTATTCGACCTTTAAATTTTGTTTATTTTGAAAGTTTATAGTTTCTTCTTCCAAACTAACTAGCGATTCAGTTAAATCAATTTCTAATTCAGGATGGAGCATGGAAAACATTTCCAATTCATGTTTGTCTTCTTCATTTAGATTTCCCTCCAGATAATCCAATAAGTAAGCTTCGTAATTATGTACTGTTATTTTACTCACAGAATATTCTCCAGTTTTACTAAATAATTTTTTAATGTTTGTCTCCCGCGAAAGATGTATACTTTAACCTGACTTTCGCTTAAGTTTGTAATCTCTCCAATTTCCTTATAATCATAGCCCTCGTAATCTCTCAACATGATGACTGTTCTTTGTATTTCCGGTAGTTTATCTAAAGCATCATTAATCACCTCTTTTAAATTATTGTATGGCTGAGAATAAGCTTGAGATTGCTCGACTATCTCATTATAATCACCTACATATTTTTGTTTTCTCGTATAATCTATAAATGCATGATATCCTGTGGTGAATAAATAAGATTTCGCTTTGCTCTTATCGATACCGTCAATTTTCCTCCATAATTTCTCAAATGAATCCTGTACCAAGTCCTTGGCAATATCCTCGTCTTTCGTATTCTTTAACAGAAAACGATACAGGCCATCTGAGTACATATCAACACAAGCGTTATAGTCTTGTACGTTCATCTAATAGTAAGACGATTGAAAAGCAGTTTAGTTACAGTAAAGATAAATTTTATTTACCTGGTTATCAATTATTTGGAAGTAAAAATTACAATCGACCCTATGATAAGAGCTAAAATAAAACCCAACGCTACTAATAAAATGGCTTCAAGCCCATATGGATTTGATAACATAACTGCTAGCATGAGTGCAAATGCAACGATAACCAGAATATTCAAGAAAATAATAAAACGAGTTAATTTAATTCCTTTATAGTGGTTTGGATATTTTTGAATTTCTTTTTTCGCTTTTAATCCAAAATAAAGGCTAAAAGGAACACCAATACCGTTTAAGATAAAAAACAAAACATAAGCCCACATTAATTGATCCGGGTAGTGCTTTTTTGCAGGTTCCCGTTCTGCAGGTTTTGGTTCGTATGCCGGAGGTTCAATAATTTCACTAAAGCCGTTAACGTAAGTAATTGAATGCACTTTTTCTTTTCCAATTGTATAAGTAGGGCCATTAATATTATCACATTTTTTGTAAATGATTTTTTTTTCGTCAATCGAAATGACTTTTGCTAGTTCTCTGTTGCCGTTCTTAAAAAGAATGCGATCTCCGCAAGTATCGCCGGTAATAATTAGTGGTTTCTTTCTACTAATTGAATGAACATTATCAATGGACACATAAACTGTTTTATCCTGGTCGGATAGTTTATTTATTTCATCGGTTGTTGGCTGAATTTCCTCATTAAAATTGTTCTTATTTTTTACGACATGTTCCTGCTTTTTCTTTTTAAATTTAAAAGAACTCACATAATAACCTTTTCTGTAATGCCTTTTAGAAACACTGCATGCGCTTGATAAAACTAAAAAGAGAATGCCGCTTAAAAATATTTTATAATAGAAGCGCAAAGGTTAAAATTATTAAACGCAAGAAAGTTAAATTTATTTTTTCCAACGTTCTAAATTTGGAATAGGTCTTGTTCCCAGCCAGGCCAGAAATCCATTCATGCCACTTTTTTTCATCTGTTGAATACAGAATTTCTGCATTTTTTCTGCACTATCAATTTCCGGAGGCGTTAGAAAAGCACCATTTTCATAGCACATAGAGCAATATTTTTTACTTATTGTTCCGTCTTTTTCTGTACCACCACCTTTTTTATCTTTCTTTAAAGGAAAACCGCAACTTTGGCAGAATTTGTATTCTTTCATTTTGATTGGTTTTTTAGTAAAATAATTCTTTTATTAAATTTAGGTAAATTTTATACTTTACCAAAAACATACAACAATTCCAGTATAGTTGGCAAACCAATAAGACTCAATAATTTTTTTGATGTGGTTATTGCTTTATTTAATTTTAATAAGACGCTTTGTGACTTTTATTTTATTCTTGGTATCTAGCACAACAATAAATAAATTTCCGGCTGGTAACTCTTTGATGTCAATAGTCTCATTGCCGTGTATCAACGATTCTAAAAGAATTTTTCCTGTGGCATCATAAATTTTTAACTCGTAATTACCTTCTGCCAGTTTGATGTTAACAATATCTTGGGCTGGATTAGGAAAAACTACCAATTCAAATTTCTCAATTATTAGTTTCTTGATACCAACGGGTATTACGGTTAAGTTGCCATTTGAATCGAAAGGATCACTCCATTTCGGATTTGTGTACACATCATTACCACTTAGTGTTTTAAGAAAAGCAATTAATGCGTCTTTTTGAGTTTGTGTCAAATTTAGGTTCCCACCCGGGCCTTGTAATCTCGGATCCAAATTGGTATTAAGCGCATTAATTGGCACTGCATTGTAATGATTGATAACTGCATCAATGGTTTTAAAATTACCGTTGTGCATTAATGGCGTATTCAAAATGCCATTTGTGTTAAACAAATCTCGAAGAGATGGCGCCCGCGTATTGGTGATGTCTATCTGATTTGTACTACCCGCAACAGCAATAACGCCATTATTATCGGTATTGGGGTCGATATCAAACTCCGGAGCTGCATGACAAGCCTGGCAGCCAGCACCGCCCTGTGGAGGCGGCGCTAAAAATAATGTCTTGCCCTGATTTTCTTGTGCCGTGTAATTAGAAAAAGGGGCATTCAAATTTGGCGCTCCTGCAAGGCCAATGTCAAACTTAGAATCAAATGATTGTATGCTTCTGATAAACTGACCTAAGGCGGACTGGATTCTAGCTTCTGTTATTATTGTATCTCCATAAACAAATGGAAACAAAACTTTATAGTATGATATAGAATACATTTTCTTAATTAATGAATCCATGTTGCCCTGGCCTGATGTACCGCTCCATCCCATTTCTACGGCATCCTTCATCGGTTGTGTGGTTTGGTTTTCAAGTGAGGTTGCACGTTCGTCCCAAAAGAATTTGGCCTCAACGCCAAACCTGGCATTTATTAATCTCATCGAATGTCTTCCGGTATTTCCTCCTAAGAAACCTTTGCTTTGGGTAGCAGTATCACCAAAAGCAAATTGTTGCATATGGCAGCTACCGCAAGCTATGGTATTATTGGCAGATAATTTTTTATCGTAAAACAATACTCGACCCAGTGTTGCGCCCTTATCGTTTATCTGATTGGTTACAGGCGTATTGTCTTTCGTAATATAATTCGGTTTTGTTTGATTAGCGTAATTGTCCAGATTGTTAAGGTCAATTACAGCGCTGGTCATTACAATTAAAGTGAATGCCAATATCAAGTAGATGAACTTTGATTTCATGAAGTAGTTTTAATAGTTAGACGATATAATATACTAAATCCCTCGCGAAGAATGAATTATTTCTCGTTTACCTAGATTCTATGGGATGCACAGAGTGGTCAGCTGTTTTCGCTTAAGTGCAATTTCATACCTTCATGTGTCGCGTTAAACCCCAGTTCTTCATAAAAATGGATGGCATCAGGACGTTTTTTATCAGTTGTCAACTGAATTAAATGTGCGTTTCGTTCTTTTGCCCGATTAATTGCCCATTCAAATAATTTTTTACCAACGCCATGGCCTCTTTTGTCTCTTCGTATTCTAACAGCTTCAATTTGCGCTCTTATTCCTCCCTGATAAGTCAGGTATTGAATAAAAGATAATTGCAGTGTTCCAATCACTTCAAAGTTGCAATTTTCAAGAACTATTAATTCTTGATTTTGGTCGGCAATTATGTTTTCAAATGCCGAAATATATCCATCTGGCAATGGTACTTGAAAATTTTCTCTGGTCTTGCCCAAGTCATCATCAGCAATCATTGCTACAATTTGAGCCAAGTCTTCTTGTGTGGCTTTTCTTATAATCATCTTTACGTGAATGATAAAGTAAATTATCGCAGCAGAAAGCAGGCAATTACTAATGAGAAACTTATTGGTATTCCTACAAGTAGCGATAACTTAATACTCTTAGAAATAGCGTGTTTTTTTTGATAATGTTTGAATAGGAAAAAGCAAATGATTATTGTTGGCAAAAAGTATATCAACAATGCCACAAGATTGCCTGTTTTGAAAAAATCAGAGGTTGAATGCATATCCTTGTCAAGAGAAAACAAGGCGATGCACGCAATTAAAATAGCAAAAGCAATTATAAAATAATGTTTTGTTAGATTAGAGCTTGTTTTTGAGATTTCCATATGAATAAACTAACGTAAAGAACTCCATTTTATTTCCTTTGTCATGTATTTTAACTGTGTGGCATACATTATAAAGAATGTCAAATCAAATGGTATAGGCCACAACATTTCTAAGGCTACCTGAATTAGGCCTTTTGAATCAAGACCAAAAGAAAACACTGCGCCTGCAAACAGAAACAAATAAAAGCATTCTGCAATAAGATAAATATAGAATCCAAATTTGTATAACCGCCACATAAGTATCACGCCGGCTAATGAAGCCAACTCCACAATAAAATCTCGTATTAATTGTATTGGGTCTGCATATTGGAAGAAATCAAAAATCTTATTGGCTTTTTCTTCATCTGAGGCCTCAAAAAAAAGTAAAAAGCCAAATGAAAATAAAGTAGTGAGGATTTGTAATCCACAGCCAACAAAACTCAAAATACAAATTACTTTAAGAAAAGTTGGTTTTGATATGGGAGTGTTTGTAGTCAGTTTGATCGAAGGATTAACTAATAATTAATTACTTCAGGATTTATCATAAATGGGTCGCAGCCTTTTTCGTATTTAAATTCGATTTTAATTTTCTCTTCATGTTTAAAGCCCATTTGAAAAAAATTGATGTCTACAACATCTCGCTCTATCTCATCCACCTTTTTTCCATTAACAAGTATTTCTGTGATGCCGTAATTTTTACCCGAACGAGGATTTACGGCATATAAATTTTGTGAATTATTAGTTCCTTCAATCAATAAAACATTTTTTTCTGAAGGTTTTTCAGGCTTAACCACAGTTGGATTCATGAGTAAAGGCGGATGTGCCATGCAGTCATCCATATAGTAAATGTAGATTTTAAGCAGACTGTTTAATTTCAATTTGAATAAGTCCAATTTAATTCTGAAAATAGACGAGTTGATTTCGTCGGTAGTTATCACATTATTAACCTTCACTTCATTAACACAAAATCCAATACCATCAGGGGCAAATGAATTTTTTATGAATAAATCCTTACCATTATAAACACCTGTAATTTCCATCAGGTTTATTGGGACTTTCTGAAGTTTTCCATTTCTAGAACTTGTTATACTATCAAGATGTTCGATGATGATAATTTTTTGTGCATTCATTCCTATTACAATCATGAATGCGATAATAAAATTTCTGATATGCATAATTTGATTAATTAAACTCGTCTATACTAAATATATGAAAATAATTCTTGAATACAAGTTGATATTTAGTGCAAAGTAGTGCGAATCAAGGAGATGAACACTTCGACAAGCTCAGTGTCCGATTTGTCTTTTAATTATTGAAGTTTATTTCCCTTTTTAAGTAAGTATGAGTTGGAGTGAGAGGAAAGAATTTGGTTTAGAAGGAGTAGTTCGCGCACGCTCACTACTCACACTCTAAACTCTTTTGTGATCCCGACGAGATTCGAACACGTGACCTACTGCTTAGAAGGCAGTTGCTCTATCCAGCTGAGCTACGGGACCAGTTAGCATTAAGGGCAGCCCCAAAAATGCTGAGCAAAGGTAAAAAAATTAATTATTTATGCAATTATAATTATTACTGCCTTTTTGCGTTTTTTGTATGGTTTTGGAACTATCAATAATTATAGTCAATTACAACGTAAAGTACTTCCTGGAGCAGTGTCTATACTCTGTTTTTCTCGCCACCAAAGGCATAGAGGCAGAAGTATTTGTAGTTGACAATAACTCAGTTGACGGTTCAAACGCATTGGTTAGGGAAAAATTTCCTCAAGTTAAGCTAATTGAGAATCCTAAAAATGTTGGCTTTTCCGCAGCTAATAACATTGCCATCAAACAAGCTAAAGGAAAGTATGTTCTCCTTCTTAACCCGGATACGCTTGTTCAGGAAGATACCTTTTCTAAAGTTATTGCTTACATGAATACCAATGATGAGGTTGGGGGTTTAGGCATCAAAATGGTGGATGGAAAAGGCAATTTTTTACCTGAAAGCAAAAGAGGCTAACCAACTCCTATGGTAGCTTTTTACAAAATATTTGGCTTATCGAAATTATTTCCAAATTCTAAAACCTTTGGCAAATACCACCTAACCTATTTGG
>JBFWYJ010000056.1:0-12176 GCA_050186555.1 Bacteroidia bacterium | reverse complement strand
TTCTTTATGTTCATTAAAATCAACCTCAGATAATAACCTAACTTTTTCTTTCAGGTCAGCCTTTGAATATTGATTTAAGAACTTTGCTTTGTTTTGTGCAATTAGTTGGTTTCCAACCAAAAAACATAATAGTAGATATAACGCCCTAATTCTCAGCACAAAAATTTAATTGATAAAATTATAACTTTTTCTCAGCCCGCCCAATTTTGTCTGTCCAAACTTCTGTACTGAATAGCTTCTGCAACGTGGTGCGATTGTATAGTGTCTGAGGAATCTAAATCAGCAATTGTTCTTGAAACTTTCAATATTCTATCAAACGCTCTGGCAGTCAAGCCCAATTTGTCCATCGCTGTCTTTAGCAACGTAACGCTACTTTCATCCAATTGGCAATAATTTGACAAATCCTTGCTGTTCATTTGAGCATTGCAATAAATCCCTTCCCTATCGATATACCTTTTCTGTTGAATTTTGCGGGCTTTTAGTACTCGCTCGCGGATAGTCAAGCTTGATTCTCCCTTTTGTTTTTTGCTAAGCTCGTTAAATGAGACCGGTGTTACCTCAACGTGCAAGTCTATTCTGTCCATTAAAGGGCCTGAAATTTTATTCAGGTATTTCTGTACTGCTCCGGGCGGACAAACACAGTCTTTTTCCGGATGATTGTAATAGCCACAGGGACAAGGGTTCATGCTGGCAATAAGCATAAAACTAGAAGGATATGTTACATTAAATTTCGAACGATTTATAGTAACTATTCTATCTTCCATAGGCTGTCGTAGTACTTCCAAAACCGTCCGCTTAAATTCAGGTAACTCATCTAAAAATAAAACTCCATTGTGAGCCAAAGATATCTCGCCGGGTTGCGGCTGATTGCCTCCTCCAACAAGCGCCACATCGGAAATAGTGTGATGTGGGCTCCTAAATGGCCGGTGAACAACCAAGCCGTATGTCTTCTGGTTGCTCTTACCTGCAACGCTGTGAATTTTGGTTGCTTCTAAGGATTCTTCTAAGGTTAGGGGCGGGAGTATCGTTGGCAGCCGCCTGCTCAACATTGTCTTTCCTGCTCCCGGAGGCCCTATGAGAATAACATTGTGTCCTCCTGCTGCTGCAATTTCAAATGAGCGTTTTATGCTTTCCTGTCCGCATACATCATTAAAATCCAATTCCGTTTGGGACTGAAAGGATTGAAATTTTGCGCTTATATTTAATTCATGCGCCTTTTCTGTTGGCATGTTCATGTTAAATAACTCTATGACCTCATTCAACGTTGAAACGCCAAATACTTTAATTCCTTCAACGATTGCCGCTTCTTCAACATTCTCCTGAGGCAATAACATTGATGAAAAACCATCTTCTTTGGCCTGAAGAGCCATAGACAAAGCCCCTTTAACCGGTCTGATTTTCCCATCTAGCGCTAATTCTCCCATTAATGCTACATTAGAAAATTCGGTAGTTTTAATCTGATTTGAAGCAGAAAGTATGCTAATAGCAATAGCAAGATCATAGGCAGAACCTTCCTTTCTAACGTCTGCCGGTGCCATATTAATAGTTATTTGCTTTCCGGGCCACTTAAAATTATTGTTTCTTAACGCAGAACTTATTCTCTGCTGACTTTCTTTAACGGCGTTATCAGGCAAACCGACCAAATAGAAATTAATCCCTCCAACAATGTTAGTTTCAATTGTTATTTTTTGCGCGCAAATACCTTGCACTGCATATCCATAAGTTTTTACAAGCATAATCTGCAAATTATTGTCACAAAACCTTCAAAACCTTGCTATAAAATGTAGATTTTGCCAAAAAAGCAATTGAGCTGATTCTTATTTGGTGTCTTAAAAGACGTTAATTCGATTAATCTGGTATAACCTTTGCAGATTATGTGTAAGTTTTTATATATTTAACCTTTAATAGTTTATATTATGTTACTAGTAAGAAAAATAATTGCCCTTGTCGCACTTGTTGTTGCCTTTACAGGAGGTGTTCAAGCGCAGAAAAGCAAATCTGATCTTTCATGCTACAATAAATGGGCAATGAAATTTGAAGAACGAGGAGCCGAAGATATAAAAGATGGTATATACACCGATGTTATTGTTACAAGCCGTTTAGGTAACAAAGCCGTTTGTTATAGTGGGAAAGCAGAAGTCCTTAAAGGAAAACTGGTAAAGTTCTATACTTTGTTAAGTGATGGCCAATACGATGAAGTTAAACGCACCTGGAAAAACAAATCAAATGATGATGTCTCAATAATAAATGGAATGAGTAATTCGATGATAACAGTTCATAACGAGGTAATAAACGTATTATGGCCTTCTGCTTTAAAATCCAAAAAAGCGAAACCGATTCTTGCTCCTGATCCTGATGAAGAATAGGATTTAACCTGATAATTTAAAGCCCGAACCTAGTTTTCGGGCTTTTTTATTGAAATTTTGCTATTTTTGCTCCCCATTTTATTTAAAACAAGATGATGAATATTGAGAAGAAAGTAATTGATGATTTAAATGCTGAATTAAAAATTAAAATTGGTCCTGCAGATTATGAATCACAAGTAAAAGACGGCATTAAAAAAATTCAAAAAAAAGTAAGTATGCCTGGTTTCCGTCCCGGAAAAGTGCCTGAAGGCTTAGTGAAAAAACAATACGGGACACAAGTGCTTGTTGATGAAGTGAACAAACTGCTTAATGATTCCATATACAAATACATTGAAGAAAATAAGATTGAAATCTTAGGGAATCCTTTACCAAAGAATGATGAAGCCATAGATTTTGAAAATCAAAAAGATTTTGAATTTACTTATGAGTTAGGCCTGAGTCCTGACTTTAAACTCAATTTAGACAGCAAACTTAGCTTTCAAAACAAAAAAGTTAAAGTTGATGATGAATTAATTAATAAATATTTAACTGACATAAAGAGAAATTACGGAAAGCCTTCCAATCCTGAAGTTTCTGAAGAAAAGGATGTTTTATTCATCGACATAAATGAGTTGGAAGAAAATGGTGAAATTAAGGCGGGTGGTGTTTTCAAAAGTACCAGCATTGGAATTGAAAGAATTAAAAACGAAGCTGCTAAAAAGAAATTAATCGGTCTTAAAAAGGATGATTCAATAACCCTTAATGCGGATGAGTTATATGATACTGCTGTAGATAAAAGTGTTTCCCTAGGGATTGAAAAAGAAATGGCTGAAGATTTCCATGCCAATCTTAAAGTTACCGTAAAGAATATTTCCAGAATGGAGGATGCACCTCTTGATCAAGATTTGTTTGATAAAGTTTACGGGCCAGGCGTCATTAATTCTGAAGAAGAATTTAGAAATAAGATTAAATCAGAATTAGAATTAATGTTTGCGGCAGATTCCGATCGTTTTCTTTTTACAGAAATTGAAAATAAACTATTAGAAGCTGTTAAAATTTCTTTACCTGATAATTTCCTTAAAAAATGGTTGAAGGCTGTCAATGAAAAACCAATCACTGATGAACAGCTGGAGAAGGAATATCCTTCTTATGCTAAATCAATGCAATGGAAATTGATTGAAAACAAAATCGTAAAAGATAATAACATTACTGTTACTGCGGAAGAAGCCGAAGCTGAGGCAAAAGGCTTTATTCAGTCGGAGTATGCGAAATACGGACAACAGGCTACTGAAGACGACTTAAATAAAATTGCTAAAACCCTATTAAGTAAAGAAAAAGAGGCTCAGCGTATTTACGAAAATTTGTATTCCAGAAAAGTGCTTACTTTAATTAAAGAAAAATGTACTTTGGATACAAAAGAAGTTGGATACGACGAATTCTTTAAAAACAATTAATTGTAAGTGTTTCAGTATTATCTGCTGAAACTTTCCAAATAATAACGTAGCATTGTTCACAACTAGTGTAACTCTGCTACGTTTTTTGCATTATGACAGTTACTTTTAAGGGATGAGGTTTCTCAAGGTTATTGTTATTATTTGTTTTCTACTTTCTTCACAGTTGTATGCTCAACTCAAAAAGGAGTACTACGACTTGGAACAAACCAAACTTAAATCAGAAATTGATTATTACAAGGGCATGCCTCATGGCACTTTCTTTGACTATTACGAATCCGGAAAGCTTAGCCGTAAAGGTTATTATGATTATGGAAAGGAAGATAGTGTCTGGTATTTTTACTACGAAGACGGCAGCTTAAAAGCATTAGAAAGATTCCTTAAAGGCAAGAAATGGGGAACAAATGTCTATCGGTACAAAAATGGGAAGATAGCGCAGATAACAAAATTTGTTGATGACAAACCGGATAGCACTTGGGTGGCATATTATGAAAACGGAAAATTAAAAAGCTCCGAAAACTTTGTAAACGGCAAAAAAGAAGGCGAATGGAATTATTACTATGACAATGGTCAAATTGAAAGCAAGGGAAGTTTCGAAAATGACAAAAAAGAAGGTCGCGTTTTTCTATACTACAAAGATGGTAAAATGAAAGGCACCCGAAATTATTGTGCAGACACACCATGCGGAAATTGGACCGAAGTATGGCCAAACAATAAACCAAAGTTTGATCAAAGTTATAAAGACAGTATCCTTTATTTGGTTAACCTTTGGGATGAAAATGGTAAACAGCTTGTTACAAACGGAGACGGCAGTGTTACTGCCACATATGACAATGGAATTATTAAGGCCATGGGCTCATACAAAGGTGGTCTGCAAAACGGGATCTGGAGATACTTTCATCCAAACGGAGAATTGGATTATGAAGCGGTTTTTAAAAATGGCATGCTGAACGGTTACTACTCCAGTTACTATTCAAATCATAAAATCAAAAGCGAAGGCAACTTTACTGATAATAAAAAGAACGGCTATTGGAAATTTCATTACCAGGATGGAACTATGGAAATGGAAGGCCCATTGAAAGATGGCAGTAGAGAAGGTGTTTGGAAATACTATTACACCAGCGGCACCTTAGAGTCTAAAGGTAACTTCTCAGACAATTTGCGTAACGGAGATTGGGAATTTTTTTATAAAACAGGAGAAAAATGGCGCAAGGGAAATTATGTAAATGATGTAAGAGAAGGTTTATGGACCACATGGTTTGAAAACGGGAAAAAACTTCAAGAAGGTAACTTTTCTAAGGGTAAAGAAAATGGTTTATGGACAAGTTGGTGGAACAATGGTAACAAAAAAGATGAAGGAACATTTACTATGGGCGTTATCACAGGTTTGTGGCAAGGTTGGTTTCCAAATCAAAAACAAAATTACAAAGGAAATTATAATAAAAAAGGTAACAAAGATGGAAAATGGGAATATTGGTTTGATTCAGGTAGTCCAAGAGAAGTTACAAACTTTGTGAACGGTATTAAGCACGGAAAACATATTGAATGGCACTTGAAAGGGAATTTTGTTGACACAAAAGGTAAATACAAAAAAGGCAAGCAGACTGGAAAGTGGGAGTATTATTATCCAACGGGCGTATTAAATAAAATACAAACTTTTAAAGATGGAAAATTAGATGGGAAATGCTATTCTTACTACCCTAATAATAAAATTCAAAGTGTTACATCATACAAAGTGATAAAAGATAATCTTAAGGGAAAAGTACAAAGTGTTGCCCATGGAGATTGGTTTTTTTACGACAAAAGTGGCAAAGAAATTAGCCGAATATCTTATGAAAACGGCAAAAGGAAGTAAAATTTAATTATCTTTGAATCGTTATGGAACGTTGGTCAAGACCTCTTTTTTTTACCTTAATTAGCCTTGCTACTTTATTGATTATTCAGAATTGCACCAGTGAGAGTAAAGATTCAACTGAAATCGATGACACAATAGATTCAACCAACCAGGCAGTAGAAAGAACGAAACTAAGCGCACAAAATGTGTTCAATTCCTTGCCTGACAGAAAAGAAATCTTGAAATTGGTTGACGATAATCGTTTAGAATATGATACAGAAATATTAAACGACCCTACTAATTTAAAAAATTATAACACAGAAACCTTTATTGCACTTAATCTAGGGGCTTACGGTTCAGATTTAAGTGTTGCTAATGTATTTCAACAAACTCAGGAAAGTTTATTGTTCTTAAAATGTGTGAACAGCCTTGCACAGAAGCTTGGCGTAAATAAAGCATTTGATCAAACAATGTTCGACAGAATGGACGCGCAAAAAGACAATAAAGATTCTGCGCTTCAAATTATCACAATTGCCTTTAAACAAGCTGATGAAATATTAAAACAAAGCAATCGTCCGGCTACCTCTGCTCTTATCATTGCCGGTGTTTGGATAGAAGGCTTTTACACTTCTTGTCAAATTTCAAAAAAATCTTCTTCAGAAGGAATAATTGCTGCCATAATTAGACAAAAAGAAACCTTAGACAATATCATTGTACTTCTAGGCCAATCAGGTCTATCAAAAGAAGCACAATTTGTTATTAATGACTTGACTACTATTTCAGGTATTCTAAGTGAGATAATTGCACAACCAGACATTAAGTACACTTACGAAACAATTGCAACAGCTGATGAAGCTATCATTCGGCTGAGAAACAAGGTGGTTTCTTCCATCTGATTTGGATTTTTTTCACAAACACCTTATCTGCTAATATATTACCTTTGTTCGATTGAGCCGAAAACGCCTGATATTCATCACTGTGTTATTTAGTGTTGCCTTAACAACATTAATATTAATTCAAGTCAACTGGTTAAAGAGTGATTTTAAAATTAAAGTAGAAGTTTTCGAACAAAAAGTTAATGAGGCTTTAAACGTTACTGTTTTAAGATTGCGAAAACTTGATTCGAGCAGTGTGTTTAAACGCACCACTATTAAGAGACAAGGGTTTGCCTATAACAATCCTCTAACAGACGGCAAAACCAGCGGCTTGCCAAATTTTAGACTATCTGAAGAATACACTATAGATAGCAATGGCCGCAAATCGATTCGAATCACCTCAAGAGATATTATCGGCGATTCATTAAAACAAAATCCTTCATTATCTGCTTTTTTAACCAGCCTTTATTCCACAAAAAGCAGTTTAATGACAGACTTCACCGACCTGGTAAATAAAAACAGAAGCGGTAACAATTTTTTTAGAGAAGAATACTTTCTTGATTCTTATAAGAATTATAAACCAAGAATTGATTCTATGGCGCTGGATTCTATTTTGAAAAACGAATTAAGTTCAAGAGGGATAAAAGCATTATACCAAATGAATATTACAGACGTTTTTCCGGGAAGTAATAACCAAAGTAATTTAAGTTTTGCAGAAGTTGGTACAGATTCTATTGGAGACCATTATAAAATTGCGCTTACGCCAAATTATAGCTTCATTGATCCAAAATATTTAATCGTTTACTTCCCTGATCAAGATAAAGACATATTTAAGGGAATGTATCCGCTAATGCTGGTTTCTGGGATTGTAATGTTGGTTTTCATTTTTACTTACTACTTTATTCTTGCTTCTAATCTTAAACAAAAGAAACTGTCACTCATAAAAAACGATTTTATTAGTAACATGACACATGAATTCAAAACTCCCATCAGCACTATTTCTTTAGCGAGTGAAATGTTAAGCGATGAGAGTATTCAAAAAACGCCGGAAAAACAATCCCGATACATAAATATGATTCGAGATGAAAACAAACGATTAAGTGTTTTGGTAGAAAGTATTTTGCAAACTTCTATACTTGATAAGGGAGAGTTTAAGTTAAAACGAACCGAAGTGGATGTTCATGATATAATCAGTACCGCAATTCAAAATACTTCGTTGTTAATTACTCAGCGTGGCGGCAGCATTCTTACTGAATTAAACGCTACCAGATATAAGCTTTCAGCAGATAAGGTTCATTTAACCAACATAGTTTTTAACTTAATTGACAATGCCATTAAATATTCCTCCAACGTGCCGGAAATTAAAGTTAGAACCAATAATAATGAAGACAGCATTCAGATAATGGTGAGTGATAATGGTATTGGAATAAGCAAGGAAAACCAACGCAAAATATTTGATAAATTCTATAGAGTTCCAACCGGAAACATACACAATGTAAAGGGCTTTGGGCTTGGTCTCTCATATGTACTGGCTGTAGTTGAAAAACATGGTGGAGACATTAAAGTAGACAGCGAGGTAGGAAAAGGCAGCACTTTTACTATTTCGATTCCATTTGAAAATAAATGTTAAATGTTAAAAATTGGCACATTTTTGGATTACCTTTAATTAACATTTAAATTTTAGGTTATGGAAAATGTTAAAACTCAAATATTACTAGTAGAGGACGATCCTAGTTTAGGGCCTTTACTGCAAGAATATCTGGATGCCAAAGGTTTTGAAACCAAGTTGGCAGAAGATGGCCAAAAAGGCTCAGAGGCATTTTTTAAAGGAAGTTACGATTTAGTGCTACTTGACGTTATGATGCCAATTAAAGACGGTTTAACTTTGGCAAAGGAAATACGTGTAAGCGATAAAAATGTACCTATTATATTTTTAACCGCAAAAAGCATGAAAGAAGATACAATCGACGGATTTAATGCCGGTGCCGACGATTATATTACTAAGCCTTTTAGCATGGAAGAATTACTTGCACGTGTAAATGCTGTTTTAAGACGAAGTAATAAAAACCGTGCTACTGATACTGAAGAAACAGATTTTAAAATAGGTAACTATGCCTTTAATTCCGAAAAGCAAATGTTACTATTTGACAGCAAGGAACAAAAACTAACTACTAAAGAAAGTCAGTTATTGCGCTTGCTTTGTATTCATAAAAATGATGTATTAGACAGAAGTTTTGCCTTAAAATCCATTTGGCATGATGATAATTATTTTAACGGCAGAAGCATGGATGTGTACATTGCTAAACTACGAAAGTATTTAAAGGAGGATAGTAAAGTTGAAATCATCAACATCCACGGAAAAGGGTTTAAATTACTTGTTAATACGTAAGGTAAGAAAAATTAATAATGCCGGAAAAGCCCCTATAATGGGGCTTTTTTATTTCTTGAGTGGTAAATATGTCTTTTCGTTCTCCATGACAATAAACTTTTGTCTACTTAATGCTTCCAAGATTTCGTAAACCAATTTCTCCAATACTTTTTTGTCCTCTTGCCAAAAGTGTAAGAATACAGCTTTTAATGTGTCTTCAATTTTTTCAATTTTATTTACTGAAATTCTTCCTAAATAAAACAATGTCACTTCCGTTCTAAGCATTGATAAAGAAGGGTTTTCAGCCTTTTCGCTTACAGTTTCAGCTATCACTTCATTTTTAATCTCTACCTGTTCAACAGATTTCTTTATTGCCAGCTTCTTATCTTCTAACCTTTTTACTGCCCAACCTTGGTCATTTGCTAATGCACCGTACTCAAATTTGATATTATAACGTTTTTCAATGTATCTTACCAAAGAACTGGGGGTTGCTTTTCTATTCCAATCTGATTTATCGATTAGAAGTCCTTCTCCCGACTTTAAATTAATTAAACCATTAAAGATGTCAGAACTACGCCCACGGCCTTTTATAGGCAAGCTATTGAATTCCTCAGCTGTAATTTTTCTCATGAAGCAACAATTAATGTTAATATCATGTGCAAAACTACGAAAATTGTAGTTATTAACAAGTAATTAACAAATTATTTGATGCTTTGGCGCTGTGAATCTCCAACTAATTAAAAAACAGTCGTTTAATCTCTAATTACATGCTGTTTAAATAACCAATAAATTCCGCTTTAGTCGTTGTTTAACTACTGTTTAACTATTGTACCTGATCTAAGTGCTTGTTTTTCAGATTAATTTTTTGACTTAAGCAAATCTCGAATCTCAGTTAGAAGCTTTTCTTCGTTACTTGGCTCGGGTGGAGCAGCAGGTTTTTCTTCTTCTTTCTTCTTTGCTGCATTAATCCCTTTAATTACAATAAAAAGAGATACTGCAATTATTAAAAATGAGATAACCGTTGAAATGAAATTCCCGTACTTCACAGCAGTGCCGGGGATTACAAGCTCAGTGAGGTTAGATAAATTTGCTGTCTTAAGTGCAGGTGTCAATACTAAAGGCGTAATTATGTCTTCTACCAATGAACTAACTATCTTGCTGAAAGCCCCGCCGATAACCACACCCACGGCCAAATCTATTACATTGCCCTTTAATGCGAATTTTTTAAAGTCCCCAATTGCTCCCATAATATTGTTTTTAATTATCTCCTAATACTTTGAATAACTCATCTAGTTTTGGTGTTAGAATTATTTCCGTTCTTCTGTTTTTCTTTCTTGCTTCGGGTGTCTTTGCCGTATCTAAAGGATAAAATTCTCCGCGACCTGCAGCTGTAATACGCTTAGCATCAATCTTTGCGTTATTCAACATTATTTTTGTTACTGATGTTGCGCGGATAACACTCAAATCCCAATTGTCTTTGATGTCGCCCGCTCCTTTCATTGGAACATCATCTGTATGTCCTTCAACTAATACATTAATGTCAGGGTTTGTTTCTAATACCTTAGCAACATCTTTTAATGCTTCCACTCCATTAGGTTGTACATTTGTTTTTCCACTTGCAAACAACAAGCTTTCATCCATACTCACATAAATTTTTCCATTTTTCTGAGTAATGGTTAACCCTTTATTTTCGAAGTTATACAAGGCGTCATGCAATTTCTTTTTTAAATCTGCTACTGCCTGATCCTTCTGCTTTAAAATGGCTTCTAACTCATTTACTCGCGCCTCTCTTGCTTTCAATTGTGCGGCAAGATCGTCCAATTCTTTTTTCTGTAGAATAAGCTTCGCCTCTAATAATTTTAATTCGTCTTGTTTCTTCAACAATTGCTCTTGTGTCATTTGAAGGTCGCCACTTAGTTTTGCGTTGTCCTTTTCGCTGCCTGCCAAAAGCTTATTCAAACGGTCCATTAATTGTTGATTAAGCTGATCCAATTTATCATACTTCTGTGTTAAGTTTCTGTAATTACTTCCCACAATAGAGGTGTCTTTTTTCAGCCCATCAAGCGCTTTTAAATCCTGGTCGTATTTTTCTTTCAAATCACCATATTTACTTTCTGCCTCCTGTTGAGCTAGTTTGGAAGCTGCTCTTTCGTCTTCACAGGTTTTCAACTTTTCCTTATTCTCTTCTAATAATCTGGCAGGGACACAACTTCCCATTAATAAACTTATAACGCATACACTAACAACAATTCTTTTCATGATTGGATGATTTAAAACAAAAATATCAAATACTGAAGGCTAATTGCCTTGTGTTATTTTCTGTTTTTCAACAATAACGCTGTTGCTAACTGAATTAATTTGGAAACTTGATTTCGAACGTTTTACTGATTAAATCAGCTCTTGATTTAGCGAATTCTGCTGTTTCGCCTTCAAATAAATCATCAACAGAGGTCTTAAAATGACCAAGCCAACGATAAATGTCAGCTTTCTTAATAGGTAAATGCATGTGTTTTTCCATAACATTTACTTTATATCCTTCTTTATTTAGCAGGATAAACTCCCAAAACGAGGCAACACGCGGCAAATGCTCTTCTAAATCGAGGTCTAAGAAAAAATGATTGATTTCTGTATCTTCTAATAAGTAATTGTAAAAGTGCTTGACTAAATTTAAAATATCCGCTTCATTCTGAATGTCTTTCTTTTCCAATAAGAATACATTTAAATTATACAACTGAGAACATTTCAGCAATTACGCCTGGAACTATTCCAATTATAATTGTAACAATAGTTGTTAATGCTATCACCGTATTCGAAGAAGCATCAGCTTCTATATTGCTTTCACCCTCCGGTTCTCTAAAAAACATGGCAATAATTATCTTGAAATAATAGTAAACGCCAATTGCCGAAGTTAACGCAGCCAATATTAACACCCAATTATGGGTTGATGCTTGCATCATGGCAGTAAACACAAAATACTTCGCAAAGAATCCTGCCGTAATAGGAATGCCGGACAACGAGAGCATTGCAATTGTCATACAAATGGCTAAGAAAGGTTTTGTTTTAAACAAGCCGTTAAACTTGTCTATTGTTTCATTTCCATAAGTGGTTACTTGTTGCAATATTCCAAAAGATGTAATGCTGCCAATTGAATATGCCAAGCTATAATAAAGAATAGCATTAACTGATAAATTACTTCTAACATTTGCTAATATAATCATCAGCATAAACGCCGCGTGACTAATACTTGAAAACGCCAGCATGCGTTTAACATTACTTTGTACGGCCGCTGTTAAGTTTGCTATT
>JBFWYJ010000055.1:0-12363 GCA_050186555.1 Bacteroidia bacterium | reverse complement strand
CTTATCCAATAATAAATAAAAAGATTCTTCCATCTTAATTCCCGGAACTACTGTAACGGTTGAGTCTAAAAAAATAGAATCACGCTTACCTTCTAATAATTCCTTTGATGAAGAAGATTTAATAAAATATAGCTTACAAAAATTTACATTTTGGTTTAACAGTCTGATAATTGTTTTGTTGACAAACTGGGTTTCTGCCAATAATTTATCATATGCAGCAACATCATTTCGATTCTTCAAAATCTCCAGTTTCTTCTCATTGCCTGATAACCTGACAACAATAGCCCCAAATTTTAGGTTTTGGATTTGCCAGGCAGAAATGGCTTTGCTTCTTTTGTGGTACTTTTTAAAATCTGCATCCTCGCGATAATCGCTTTCGTGAGATTTAGACTGGCTAACTAAAAAATCAGGCAAAAGACACGCAAGAATTACAATGCTGAAATACTTAAAGCCAATAAATAGTTTATCTAATGATTGAACCATTCTCTGTTTCCTGAGTTTTAGTTGGAGATACAAAACTTAACACCCCATTTGCATTTTCAGCCATTAAAATCATTCCTCTGCTTTCAATTCCTTTTATTTTGCGTGGTGCAAGGTTTACCAAAATACTCACCTTCTGGCCGATTATTTCATCCGGCTGATAATATTCTGCAATGCCACTAACAACAGTCCTTTTATCTATTCCGGTATCTATTAATAATTTTAATAATTTGTCTGTCTTAGGCACTCTTTCAGCTTCCAAAATTGTTCCAACTCTAATGTCCATTTTAGAAAAATCTTCAAAACTTGTTTCAGGTTTTGAAACAGCAATTCCTCCGCCGTGACTTTGTTGCGACTGTTTACTTGATTCCAATTTATCTAATTGCGCCTTTATCTGTTCATCCTCTATCTTTGAAAAAAGCAACGTCTCTTTTCCCAGCTGATGGCCAATAATCATGTTATTTGTTTGCGCTGCTGCCTTCCACTTTATTGGTTGAATGTTTAAAATGCCAAACAACTTGTTTGAAGTAAATGGTAAAAATGGCTCGCATAGTATTGCCAAATTAGCAGTTATTTGGAGAGAAATGTTCAAAATTGTTTTTACGCGTTCTTCATCTGTTTTAATTAACTTCCATGGCTCAGTATCTGCTAAATACTTGTTGCCAAGCCTGGCTAGATTCATCAACTCCGAAACTGCTTCTCTGAACTTAAACTTTCTTATAGCTGATTCAATTTTCTCAGGAAACTTACTTAATTGCTCTAAAACCAATAAATCATCCTTAGTGTAAGTTTTGGCATCCGGTACTTTGCCTTCAAAGTACTTATGGTTTAAGACTATGGTTCTGTTTACAAAATTTCCAAATATTGCTACTAACTCACTATTATTCTTTAATTGAAAATCCTTCCAGGTAAAATCATTATCCTTCGTTTCAGGAGCATTTGCACAGAGCGTGTAGCGCAAAGCATCCTGAGCATCTTTAAAATCAGTTAAATACTCATGTAACCAAACAGCCCAATTTTTTGAAGTAGAAATTTTGTTCCCCTCCAAATTTAAAAATTCATTTGCCGGCACATTGTCTGCTAAAACAAATTCGCCATGTTCCATTAACATAGCCGGAAAAATGATGCAATGAAAAACAATATTGTCTTTGCCTATGAAATGAACTAATCTGGTGTCCTTCTTCTTCCAATAAGTTTCCCAAGTATCAGGCAATAATTCTTTTGTCGCACTTATATATCCAATTGGCGCATCAAACCAAACGTACAACACCTTTCCATCACCTCCTTCAACCGGAACTTTTACTCCCCAATCTAAATCTCTGGTCATAGCTCTCGGCTGCAAACCTTCACCGCTTTCTAACCAACTCTTACATTGCCCATAAACATTAGGCTTCCAGTCTTTATGCTTCTCAATATAATTCAAGATTTTACCTTGTAACTTATCAAGTGGTAAAAACCAGTTTTTTGTACTTTTCAATATCGGCTTTGCTCCGCTCAAAGCTGATTTTGGATTTATTAATTCGGTTGGGCTTAAAGACGAGCCACATTTTTCACATTGATCACCGTATGCCTCAGCATTATGACACTTTGGGCATTCGCCAATAATATATCTGTCTGCTAAAAATTGCTTTGCTTCTTCATCATAATATTGTTCCGTTACCTGCTCAGTAAAAACACCTTTGTCATAAAGCGTTTTAAAAAAGTCTGAGGCCGTTTGATGGTGTATTGAATTTGAAGTTCTTGAGTAAATATCAAATGAAATACCGAATTCTTTGAATCCGTTTTTCATAATTTCATTGTACTTGTCAACGACCTGCTGTGGCGTTATACCCTCCTTTTTTGCTTTAATTGTAATAGGAACGCCATGTTCATCACTCCCGCAAATAAACTTTACATCCTCATTGTTGCTTCTCAAAAAACGAACAAAAATATCGGCGGGCAAATAACAGCCTGCTAAATGACCGATATGAACCGGCCCGTTTGCATATGGTAATGCAGCGGTTACTAAAGTTCTGTTAAAGGGCTGGCTCATAGTTATAATTTGACGCAAAGATAAAAAAATCGCCTTATAAACCTTTGAATAATAAGAACATTAGTGGTTTCAAAACTGGAATTAAACTTTATCTTCGTAATAAGAAGAATGGCACAGAAAACTGAAATATGGAAACAGATAAAAGTCAAGAATTTTAGAACCAAATTTTCTTATTTCGTTAGTTCTAATGGCCGCTTTAAAAGTTTGCTGAATGATAAAGAAAGGATTCTCAGGCAAAAAACAATTAAGGATTATAAAGCAGTTTGCATAAAATCTGAAGGCAAAACAAAAACTATTTTTATCCATAGATTAGTTGCCGAATATTTTGGAAAAACACTTCCAGTCAAGAACAACTTTGTAATTCACCTGGATTATAATAAAGAAAATAACTTTGCCGCTAATTTAAAAGTTGTGACTAAAAAAGATTATCTCACTCACCAAAATAATCAGCCAAATAAATTGACGCTAAGTGAAAGAAATGCGCTAACAACAGGAAAAAGAGGTCAAATTTTAACAAAGAAAAAGGTAGAAAAATTAAAGAAGCAACTTTATAAAAAAAACAGGTCATTAACTTATAAAGAACTAGCAGAAAAATTTAATATAAGCGAAATGACGCTGTACAGAATTAAGCGTGGAGAATTATGGTATTCTGTAAGAACGAATGAAGAGCCAAAAAACAAAAATCACAAACAGTATAAAAAAATTAAAAAGAAATTTAAGTCCCTAAAAAACTTAATTGACAATGAAACAACCTGAATTTTTAAAAGAAGGTGATACAATCCTACTGATAGCCACTGCAAGAGCAAGAGACAAAAAGCAAATTCAACCTGCAGTAAAATTGCTACAATCGTGGGGTTTAAAAGTTATCGAAGGAAAAAACTTGTACAAAAAACATCATCAGTTTGCAGGAACAGACGAGGAAAGAATTGAAGATTTGCAATGGGCAATTAATCATCCGAAAGCTAAAGCTGTGCTAGTTGCAGGCGGAGGATATGGCACAGTAAGACTCATTGATAAAGTTGACTTTAGTGCTTTGAAAAAAAATCCTAAATGGTTTGCAGGCTATAGTGATGTGACTGTCCTGCATTCAAAGCTATTATCTGAAAAAATAAATTGCATTCACAGCACACTTGCTTTTCAATTGGCAGATGATGCTAAAGGAGCAGAATCTTTGAAAAAAATATTATTCGGACAAATTGATGATATTACTATCAAACCAAATAAATTAAATCAAACCGGAACCACGGAAGGTAAAATTATTGGGGGAAATCTCTCAATACTATATTCTCTATCAGGTAGTCCGGACGATGTGAATACAAAAAATAAAATCCTATTTATTGAAGATATTGATGAGCAATTGTACCATATTGATAGAATGATGATGCAATTAAAAAGAAGTGGAAAACTGGATAAGTTAAAAGGTGTTATTGTTGGCGGAATGACTGACATGAAGGATAATGCCGTTCCCTTTGGAAAAACTGCTGAAGAAATAATCAGAGACGTTTTAGATGAATTTGAATATCCGATTTGTTTTGATTTTCCGGCAGGACATATCAAAAACAATCAAGCATTTATCTTGGGTAAAAAGATAAAAATGGATGTTTCTGAAAAACAAGTCATAATAAATTACCTATAAATGTATCACTTAACTTCTGATAAAAAGAAACTGTACTACGAAGAAAAAGGACAAATTAATTCTAATAATGTTTTGGTTTTTCTTAATGGACTGACGCAATCTACTTTGTCTTGGAGCCTTATTACACCAAAGTTTGAGCGTGATAATAGAATTATTTGTTTGGATTTTATTTTTCAAGGGCTTAGTGAAAAAGAGGGAGATGCCAGAAGCTTTGACCAACATGCATCAGATTTAAATAGTTTATTGGAACATCTTTCAATTAAAAAAGCAACTATAATCGGATTGTCTTATGGAAGTTTGGTTGCACAACATTTTGCCGTTAATCACCCTGAGAAATGCCAGAACTTAGTTTTAATTTCAACATTTGCGCATAAAACGCCAATGTTTGAAATCATTGAACAAAGCTGGTGGAATGCCTTAAAAAGAGGGGGTTACTGCTTAATGTTTGATACAATGATGCCGTTTGTTCTGAGTGAAGAATATTTTTCTAATCCATTAATTCCTGTTGAATTTCTAAAAAAATCCCGAGAAGATTTAAACCAAAATGCTGATGCAATTTTTAAATTAATGCAAGCAACAAAAGAGAGAAAAGATTATAGGAAAGAATTAGAATCCATAAATTGTCCAACACTAATTATTCAAGGCGAAAAAGACTTATTGCTACCAATCAATCTGGCCAGCGAAGTTCACTTTCATATTAAGAATTCAAAATTTATTAGTATTCCTAATGCAGGACATACGTTAAATTTAGAACATACTGAAGAAGTAATAGATTACCTTAAACAATTTCTTCGCAAAAACGGTAACTGAAAAATCACGATTTTATTGTGTGGCTTATTGTATTGATATTCAGTCGTTTAAATAGGCTTATATCGGGTATCTTTTCGCCAATTTTTCGTATTTTCGCTACTCACTAAAAAACTGACTATGAGCAAATTCAGGAAGGAAGATGCCCTGGAATATCATTCACAAGGTAAGCCGGGAAAAATTGAAGTAATTCCAACCAAACCATACAGTACGCAGCGGGATTTAACATTAGCTTATTCGCCAGGCGTGGCTGAACCATGTCTTGAGATTGAAAAGAATGCTGAAGATGCTTACAAATACACCGCTAAAGGAAATCTTGTTGCAGTAATTTCAAACGGTACAGCCGTTTTAGGATTAGGGGACATTGGTGCGTTAGCATCAAAACCTGTAATGGAAGGCAAAGGAATGCTTTTTAAAATTTACGCTGACATAGATGTATTTGACATTGAAGTTGACACAAAAGACATTGATGAATTTGTTAGAACCGTCAAGAATATCGCACCAACATTTGGCGGCATCAATTTGGAAGACATAAAAGCGCCTGAATGTTTTGAAATAGAAAGAAGGCTAAAAGAAGAACTTGATATTCCTTTAATGCATGATGATCAGCATGGCACCGCAATTATTTCAGCAGCCGGCTTGATTAATGCTGTAGAACTATCAGGGAAAAAATTGAAAGATATTAAGTTAGTTATCAATGGCGCCGGAGCTTCTGCAATTTCTTGCGCCAAAATGTATATTGCTGTTGGCGTGAAAAAAGAAAACATCATGATGCTTGACAGCAAAGGTGTAATTCATGCAGGTCGCAAAGATCTTGATGAAAATAAATCTTTTTTTGCTAATTCAAATACTAAGTTAAATACACTTGAAGAAGCGGTAAAGGGTGCAGATGTATTTGTTGGATTGTCGAAAGGGAATATTTTAACCAAAGAAATGGTTAAGAGTATGGCCAAGAATTGTGTGGTTTTTGCACTGGCTAACCCTACTCCTGAAATTTCTTATGAAGATGCAAAATCTACCAGAGATGACATTATTGTTGCTACCGGAAGGAGCGACCATCCTAATCAAGTAAACAATGTACTAGGTTTTCCATTTATTTTCAGAGGCGCCTTAGATGTTCGTGCAACTGCTATTAATGAAGAAATGAAGTTGGCAGCAACCATGGCAATTGCTTCATTAGCAAAAGAAACTGTTCCCGATTATGTAAATCTTGCTTATGGTTCAACAAACTTAAGCTTTGGTCCTGATTATATTATTCCTAAACCAATTGATAACCGATTAATAGTGGCGGTATCTTCTGCTGTTGCGAAAGCGGCAATTGAAAGTGGAATTGCTAAAAGGAAAATTACCAATTGGGAGGAATATGAAATTGAGTTGGAAAACAGGCTAGGCAAAGATAATCGGTTGATGAGAAGCTTAGCCAACAAAGCTAAGAACAATCCGAAACGAGTTGTCTTTTCTGATGCTGATACTTATAAAATATTGAAAGCGGCGCAACTGGTAAAAGACGAAGGCATTGCGTCACCTATACTCTTAGGGAATAGACAAAAAATTGAGCGGATATCTAAAGAAAACCACATCGATCTAACAGATATGTTAATTGTGGATCCTTGGAACGAAGAAGAAGAACGTAAATCAGAATTCGCAAAAATGCTTTGGCAAAAACGTCAAAGACGAGGTCTTTCTGAATACGATGCGAAAAAACTAATGCGCGATAGAAATTATTTCGGCGCAATGATGGTTGAAACAGGATTAGCTGATGCTATGATCAGTGGCTTAACCAGAAAGTATGCAGAACCTATTCGACCTGCTCTCGAAGTAATAGGGATGAAAAAAGGGGCAAATAAGGTGGCAGGACTTTACATATTAGTTACTAAAAAAGGGCCGTACTTTTTTGCAGACACTACAATGAACGAAAATCCAACGGCAGAACAACTGGCTGATATTGCAATTTTAACTGCCAATACGGTTAAGCAATTTAATATTACACCGCGCATAGCCATGTTGTCTTATTCTAATTTTGGCGCATCGAGTGGTGTCATTCCAACAAAGGTTCAACAAGCTGTGAAAATGTTGCATGAAAATTATCCGGGACTGATTGTTGACGGAGATATTCAGGCAAATTTTGCTGTAAATAAGGAACTACTTAAAGAACAATTTCCATTTAGCAATTTGGTTAATAGTGACGTTAACACCTTTATTTTTCCTAACCTGGCTGCCGGAAATATCGCATACAAATTATTGCAAGAGCTAGGAGGAGCAGAAGCAATAGGCCCGGTATTGATGGGGTTAGACAAGCCGGTTCATGTCTTGCAATTGGGAAGTAGCGTAAGAGAAATTGTAAATATGGTAACGATTGCGGTTGTTGACGCACAGGGAAAATAATTCATGATTAATTATATTAAAGGAAAAATAAGCTCATTAAATCCTGCTGTTGTTGTTGTAGAAAATAATGGCATAGGTTACCAATTGCTAATTTCCTTGCAGACCTACAATAAAATTGGCGAGAACAGAGAAATTTGTCTTTTTATTGAATGCGTTTATGTAAGAGAAGATAATCCCAGGTATTATGGCTTTATGGATGAAGATGAACGTGACTTGTTTAGAAAAATAATTTCTGTGAGCGGCGTTGGCGGTTCAAGCGCAATTTTAATGTTATCCAGTCATTCCTCATCTGATATTGTTGGCGCAATTAATACCGCTAATGTGGCGTTCTTAAAATCTATAAAAGGAATAGGAGAGAAAACCGCACAAAGAATTGTTGTAGACCTTAAAGGAAAAATAGGAAAACATGAAGGCGGCATTTATCAAATTCTTACGCCATCCTACAAAAAACACAAAGATGAAGCGTTAATGGCTTTAGTAACACTCGGTTTTGCGAAAGCTAATGCCGAAAAAGCTATTGAAAAAGCAATCAAACAGGATGGTATAAATTCTACTGACGTAAGTTTATTAATTAAAACAGCTTTAAAAAGTTTAAGCTAACGTGAGAGCATCCAACATAATCAGCTTTGTTGCCGTTACCAGCGTGAGTGCTGCCCTTATGGGAATTGTTGGACATTCTCCCAAATCGAAAAACAACGTTGAACTTAACAATGAGTTGATTAAACACCAAAATCAATTCAAGTTAAGTACGCCTCCGGATACACCACAAGTAACTAAGGACGACCTTCCTTATAAATTTGACGATAACAAAAACGAGCCGCCGCAATACCAACCAAACTCCAACATGTATTTGAATAATCCTTCAAATATTAAAACCAATGTTGAGTATGATCAGGAAAATGGCAACTACAATATTTCACAAAAGATTGGTGATTACGATTATCGTCCAGAAACTTTCATGTCGCAGAAAGAATATGAAAATTACGTATTCAAAAAAGCAGTAAGGGATTATTGGCGTTCCAGGGTTGCTGCGGACGAGCTGAATAATAAGCCACGCAAAAGCATGGTTCCTAAACTTCAAGTTAACAGCGAGTTGTTTGACAGAATTTTTGGTGGAAATACTGTTGACATAAAACCAACAGGTACTGCAGAATTAATTTTCGGATTGAATAGAAATAAAACATTGAATCCCGCTATTCCACAGCGCCAACAAAAAATCACCAATTTTGATTTCAACATGAGAATTCAGCTGAACCTCATCGGTAAAATTGGTGAGAAAATGAAAATCACTACCAATTATAACACTGAAGCATCTTTTGATTGGGAAAACCAGGTTAAGATTGATTATACAGGTTTAGAAGATGAAATCATCAAAAAAATTGAGGCGGGAAATGTTACGCTTCCTTTGAATAGTAGTTTAATTACCGGTAGTCAAACTTTGTTTGGTTTTAAAACGAAACTTCAATTTGGTCGTCTTGATGTTACCACTGTATTCTCACAACAACGAGGAAAAAAACAAGAAATAAACATTCAGGGAGGTGCACAAACTACGCCATTTTCTGTTAATGCAGACAGCTATGAAGCAAACAAACATTTCTTCTTAGGTCATTATTTCAGAAAAAATTACGACAGTTGGATGAATACATTGCCCGTAATAAACACACCTGTTGTTATTACAAAAGTTGAAGTTTATATTTTAAATCAAACAGGCAATGCTGAACAAACCAGAAACATTGTTGCCTTTGAAGATTTAGGAGAAGATAGTGCAGATGTGTTCAGTAATTTGGCGGCAACAAAAAATGGCAGTTTAATTATTCCTTCTTCATTCGCCATAATTGATAGCTCAGGTGTCAATCCATACAATGGTGCTAACAATTTGTATTCTATCATCACCAACTCGGTTAATGGATTGCTAAAAGATAGAGATGCCAGTAAAGCCGCTAACGTTTTGCCGGTTTCAACAATCGTTACAAATACAAACAACTCGGGTGGACAGTACATGGTTCAGGCGAGAGATTATGATATTATTTATAATGCAAGAAAATTAAATCCAAACGAATTTTTCTTTAATGCTCGTACCGGATTTATTTCATTAAATCAAACATTGAATAACGATCAGGTTTTAGCAGTATCCTACCAGTACACATACAACGGTAAAATATATCAAGTTGGTGAATTCAGCGATCAATATCCTGACAACAGTAAATTATTAGTTTGTAAATTATTAAAAGGCTCAGTTGTCAATACGCGCTTCCCATTATGGAAGTTAATGATGAAGAACGTTTATTCAATAGGCGCATTTAATGTAAATCCGCAAGATTTTGTATTAAACATTTATTATAACAACATTGAAACAAGTGTCGACGTTCCTTACATTCCTTATGGTGCAATTAATGGTCAGCAATTATTACGTGTTTTACATTGTGATAAACTAAGTGTAAACGGCGACAGAGTGGCAGATGGTGTTTTTGATTTTATCCAAGACTTCACCATTAATCCTAATAACGGTAGAATTTATTTGCCAATGGCGGAGCCGTTTGGTAGTGGATTAAAAGCAAAGTTTGACATTAACAGTGATTTTCCCGGTGCTAATAAATATGTATTCCAAGAACTTTATGATTCAACAAGAACTGCTGCTACATTTATTCAAGAAAAAAATCGCTACAAAATTAAAGGGACTTACAAATCCGCTTCAGGTTCTGAAATTTCTTTAAATGCCTTAAACATCCCTCAAGGCGCCGTGGTAGTAACAGCAAACGGAGTGCCCTTGACAGAAAATGTTGACTATACGGTAGATTATACTTTAGGAAGAGTAAAAATTATTAATGAAAGCTTATTAAATTCTGGCGCACAAATAAAAGTTTCCTTAGAAAGTAATTCACTGTTTAACGTGCAACAAAAAAGTTTAATCGGAGCTCGCTTTGATTATAAGGCCGGAAGAAACTTAACCCTTGGAAGTACATTCATGCGATTTAGTGAAAGGCCAATCACTCAAAAAGTAAGTTTAGGAGATGAGCCTGTAAGAAATACAATCATTGGATTAGATTACAACTATAAAACCGACTTGCCTTTCTTAACGCGTTTGCTAGATAAACTTCCATTATATAGCACTAAAGAAATGAGTAGCTTGACTACGCGTGGTGAGTTTGCAAAATTATTTCCGGGGAATGCAAGAGCCATTGGTAAATCAGGTAATTCTTACATTGATGATTTTGAAGGTTCTATTTCATTAATTGATATTAGAAGTGTAGGCGCATGGATTCATGCGAGCGTTCCTCAAGGTCAACCAAGCCTATTTCCTGAGGCAGCCTTCTCAAGTACAATCATACCAGGTATTAATCGCGCAAGGTTTAATTGGTACACAATTGATCCAATGCTAACGAGACAACAAGGACAAAATACAACACCATCATATTATAACGACAATATTTTCTCTAACAATATGTGGAGACAAGTTTTTGAAACGGAATTATTCCCGGGTAAAACGCCTCCAAACGGACAACAAGTTGTATTGCCTGTATTAGACTTAGGATTTTATCCAACTGTTCGCGGGCCATACAATTATGATGTAAAACCAACTGCTTATTCTGCAGGAATGGATCCCGATGGTGCCCTGCTAAATCCTACAAGTCGTTGGGGTGGAATAATGAGACGTTTGGAAACAAACGATTTCCAGGCTGCGAATATCGAATACATTCAATTCTGGTTAATGGATCCTTTCAATGAAGACTATAATTCTGATACCGACCCGGCATTTGATAAAAACAATTTACCAAGTGGCGACCTGTACTTCAATCTTGGTAACGTTTCTGAGGATATCGTAAAAGATGGTAGAATGACTTATGAGAACGGTTTACCGGGACAAAGTGATAATACAAAGGATTTACCGGTAATTAACACAGGTGTTGCTAACGTACCTTCAATACCTCCAACAGTTAATGCGTTTTCGCAGGAAAATGCAGACAGACCATTTCAGGATGTCGGTTATGACGGGATGAGTAATTCTCAGGAAATTGGAACTTTTACTGCGGCTATTGCCGATGCTCAACAAATTGGAAATCCCAACTCGCCAGCAGTTCAAAACTTTTTAGCCGACCCTTCAAGTGATGATTATAATTTTTTCAGAGATGATGATTTTGACGCAAAACAAGCTAAAACGATAGAACGTTATTCAAAATACAACAATCCTGAAGGTAATTCTCCGACAGAAGAACAATACAATAATGCTAATCCAAATGGTGGAAACTATCCAACAGGTTATTTAAACATCAATCCAAATATTGAAGATGTTAATCGCGATAACACATTAAGTGAAACAGAAAACTATTATCAGTACCGTGTAAGAATTTCGAAACAAGACGTTAATCCAAATGCAGTTGGAACAAATTACATTGTAGACGCTTTTAACGGAACAGCTTCTTTTGGCGGTATTTCTAAAACAGTAAAATGGTACCAGTTTAAAATTCCTATTAATCAATTTGAAAAAGTTGTAGGTGGCATAGAAGGTTTTAACTCCATTCGATTTATGCGTGTTTACATGAAAGGTTTTAATCGTCCGGTGCTCTTAAGAATGGCGCGTTTTGAATTAGTACGCAGCGACTGGAGACGTTATCAATTTGATTTGAAGAAACCGGGAGAATTTATTAAAACTGATGATCAAAGTACTTCGTTTGATGTGTCTGCAGTTAGCTTACAAGAGAACAGTAATAAATTACCTGTTAACTATGTAATGCCACCTGAAATAGAGCAGCAACAAAACATTCAAACAACCAATTTGGTTTTATTAAACGAGCAGGCATTGCAAATGCGTGTTTGTAATTTAAAAGACGGGGACAGTAGAGCAATATTTAAAAATGTTGATTTAGATACCAGAATGTTTCAAAACATTAAAATGAATGTGCATGCTGAAGCTCCACAAAATTCAACCTTAAATGATGGTGATTTAAATCTGTTTGTACGTGTTGGTAGTGATTATAATAACAACTATTATGAATACGAAATTCCGTTAAAGCTTACTCCTCAT
>JBFWYJ010000054.1:0-12366 GCA_050186555.1 Bacteroidia bacterium | reverse complement strand
TACAATTTATTCTGATGCTGTTGATTATATTTTTTCAAAGGCAGCGGCTGAAGGAAAACCTTGCGTTATTAATGCAAGCGTTGGTGATTATTACGGGAGTCATGATGCAACAGATTTATCGCCCCAATTAATTGAGAACATTATTACTCAATCTCCGGGACGTGTTCTCGTTGCAGCAGCAGGTAATGGTGGACAAATTAAATATCATGTTAAAACGAATCTGACAAATTCAGACACTTTGTTTACATGGTTCACAAATAATACCTCAGAGATTTATCATTTTATTTATGCAGACACGAATGATATAAAGAATGTGAAATATAGTGTGGGAGTTAACAGACCAAACTATTTTGATTTAGGACGGATAGGATTTAAAAGTTACAATTATGGAATTCCGGCCACTCAATCTGATACAATTGAAATTAATGGTAATAGAATAGGAATTGTAAAATCGACGGCGGCCATAAATTCCTCAGGTGTTTATGAGTTGATGATACATGTTTTGGTAGATTCATTAAATTATTTATGGCGTTTTGAAAGTGAAGGATCAGGAAAACATGATGCATGGAATTTTGATGTGAAAAGCACATCACTTCCCACTCAAACAGTTTATCCAAACATGAATTATTATGTAATGCCGGACACAATTTCTTCGATTGTTTCCGGATTTCAATGTAGTGATGAAGTTATTACGGTTGGTAATTACATTAATATGGGTTCTTATTATGATGTAAACAATATGCTACAAGTAACTGGGGAAGTTACTGGTAAACTTAAAGAAACAAGTAGCTCCGGACCAACAAGAAAAAATATTATTAAACCGGATATTTCAGCTACCGGAGCCAATGTATTCGCCGCAATGGCACTTGGAATGCAAGCTAACCTAATTACAAATGCGCCTCAGGTTGTTTCTCAAGGTAGCATGCATGTATTAGGCGGAGGTACTTCTGCTGCCTCTCCGGTTGTAGCAGGTTTGGCAGCTTTGTATCTACAGGCTTTCCCCAATGCAGATAATCAGCAAGTAAAACAAGCAATAATTAACTGTGCTTATACAGATGGGTATACAGGCACGGTGCCAAATAACCAATATGGTTATGGTAAACTCGATGGATTTGCGTCTATGAATTGCACAATCTTCACTAATTTGAATGGAACTGGTATAGAACAAGTAAAAATTTACCCAAATCCATGTGAAGGTGAATTTGTTGTTCAATCAGATTTAAAGGGAAGAATTGAGTTATACGATATAACCGGTAGATTGATTCATAAACAAGGAATTGATGGCATTACCATTGTGAAGTTGCCTGAAGCTATGGATGAGGGATCTTTAATTATAGCCAAGTTTATCAACGAAACTGCCAATGCGGTTTCTTTTCAAAAGATATTGGTAAAATGATTCCAGTAAAATCAAATTCTCCTTCTCATATACGTGAGTTTTTTAGAGAATCACTTAAAGAAATATATTCCCAGAACGAAACAGATTCAATATTACGCGAAGTATTTATTTATTTGACAGGTACTAAGAATCCGGAGAGAATTAGTGAAAGTGAAATCAATAAATTAGAATTAATTTTTAATCGACTAATAAAAAACGAACCGATTCAATATATTTTAAACAGAACATTTTTTTATAAGAATGAGTTTTACGTTGACCACAATGTATTGATTCCTCGTCCCGAAACGGAAGAATTGGTTGACTTAGTGTTACAAGAGAATCATAAATCAGACCCTGTTGTTATTGATTTCTGTACAGGATCCGGATGTATTGCTATTTCAATAAATAAAGAATTACCTGATTCAAAAGTTATTGGTGTTGAGAAAAGTGAAAAGGCAATTACTGTAGCAAAAAGAAATGCAATTAGCTTGGGCGCAATAATTGAAGTAATTGAGGATGATGTTTTAAATTTAAAGAACACTTATCCAAATGTTGATATTATAATCAGTAATCCTCCATATATCAAACAATCTGAATCTAGTTTAATAGCAAGTCAAGTAATTGATTTCGAGCCCAAAATGGCTTTATTTGTTGATGGAAACGATGATACTATATTTTACAAGAAAATAATAGCGTTCGCCAATGAAAAATTAGTTAAAGGAGGTCTTTTGTATTTTGAACTAAATCCTATCACGGCTAACAGCGTAAAGGAGTATATCGAGAGCACTTTTCTTTATGAAGTAATTGACATTTTGAAGGATATGAGTGGAAATAATAGATTTATAAGAGCAAAAAAAAGACCCTGAATAAGGGTCTTTTAAGTTGATTTTCTAACTAATTAATTTACTACTGGTAGATATGCGTAGTTTTTACCGAAGTAAAGCATCTGTTCTGTAAAATCTTTAGGGTATTCAACCTTAACATCTTTAATGTTTTCACCCTCCATTACCGGAACCAATTTTGGTTGAATAAATCCTGCATAAGGAGCGATGTTTAATTTCTGATATCTGTCCAATACTTCCTTATGCAAAATAGGATCTACTTTTACACCATAATTTTCTACTAAATCCTTCCCTGCTTTATAATCTCCCTGAGATTTTATTCTTTGAATTTCTCTCAAAATATCTCCGAATAATATTCTTAATTTGCTATAGTTGTTAATTACGAAATAGGTTTTTCCTTCTTTTTCTTCTTTTGTAATTACTTTATCTTTCATGCCTTTTTCATACACCCAACTTGCAACTAACTGTCGGTTTCTCATATGAGCCTCTTCTAGGTGATCTCCCAGTTTCAAACGACATAGTTGAACCATCATGCCATTAGTGATGTAATCATCGTATGCAGCTTTCCCGTAATCAATAGAAGGCATAACACCTAAATCAACCAACTTCTTGTCATATAGATAATATAACGCCACTAAATCAGCACGCGCTTCTTCAAGAGTAGAAGAGTAGTTCTTTAATGTATTGGCAGGTTGATCTACATTTGGTTCTAATTGACCTGAAGCATGTCCGATAACTTCGTGCATATCTGTATGAAGTTTGTCGGCTAAAGATCCATACTTTATCATTCTGTCTTGAATTTCCGGCGTCATATAAAACTCTCCAACAACTCCGGCGCCTGCAGCTCTGTCGTAAGCCTCTACAATGTTGCCAAGATTCACAGATTTAGAACCGTGTTGTTGTCTGATCCAATTGCTGTTGGGTAAGTTTATTCCAATTGGTGTTGATGGTGCAGCGTCTCCACTTTCCATAACAACATTAATCACTTTTGCGGCAATTCCTGTTACGCTTTTCTTTTTATGATTATCTAAAATAGGAGAATTATCTTCGAACCATTGGGCATTATCTCCGATCGTTTTGATTCTTTTACTTGCTTCCATGTCTTTAACAGAAACAACAGATTCGAAACTTCCTTTGTAACCTAAAGGGTCATTATAAACTTCAATAAATCCATTTACCACATCAATAGCTGATTCCACATCTTTTGCCCAAGCAATACTATAAGTGTCAAAATCTTTTAAGCTTCCTGATTTATAGAATTGAATTAATTTAACTAATGCATCTTTTTGTGCTTCGTTTTCTGCAACGGTAACTGCTTTCTTTAACCAATAAACAATCTTTTCAATTGCGGAAGAATACATACCGCCAATTTTCCAAACCTTATCTACTGCTTTTCCATTTTCTTTAACCACCTTCGAATTCAAACCTGTCATTACCGGTTCTTCCTTGTTGTCTTTGTTTACATCTTTATATAATGCATCCACTTCCTTTTGAGTAACACCTTCATAAAAGTTAACTGAAGAACTAACAACTAAATCTTTACTGGGATCCAAATTAACTTTTTTAGGTGCAATTTTTGGATCTGAAATGATTGGTGTTATTCTTGCAACAAAAGCTTCAATTTTTTCATCTTTTTCTTTTGGCATCATGCTTTCATCTGATTCCATAATCAATGCGGCAAGGTATTCATTACTGAATTCAGGGATAATTTTATCATTTGCATAGTGATGGTGAATGCCGTTAGAAAACCAAACGCGCTTTGCGTAAGTCATGAATTTATTAAAATCTTCACTTTTTCTGTCTCCTTTATACGAATTAACGATGGCCTCAAGCGTTTTTCTGACTGTTAAGTTGTACTTATAGTTTTGATCCCATAAAATATCTCTTCCACAAAGCGCCGCTTCTGACAAGTAATACAATAAGGTTTTCTGTTGTAATGATAATTGTTCGAATCCTGGAACTTGATAACGTAAAATTCTTAAATCAGCAAACTGTTCGGCTTGAAATTCAAAATTGTCTTCAGTCACCGCAACTGAGTCCTTTTTTGCTGATTCATCTGTTTTTCCTTCGTTTTTATCTCCACAACTCGTGAAAAATAAACTTGTTGCGAATAGGATATAAAAAAGTTTTCTCATGACATTTTCTTTTAGAGGTACGAATATACTAATTCGTCTTAAAAGTTTCAACACCATGAGAAAACCTTGTATTATGATATTATCTTGGGTACTGTTTTAGGCGTTTTTAAAAACAAACTGATTGTTTTCTAAGTCTACGAGTATTGCCTTTTCCTTTATTATTGTTCCTGCTAAAAGTTGTTTTGATAATTCGTTCAATATTTGCTTTTGCAAAACCCTTTTTACCGGTCTGGCGCCAAATTGAGGGTCATATCCTAATTCTGCTAACCAGTCCAAAGCTTTGTCGGTTACTTCCAGCTTAATATGTTGCTCATCTAACCGTTTGGCTATTTGTCTGATTTGAATTTTAACGATTTGCTCAACGTCTGTTCTGCTTAGTGGCTCAAACATGATTACTTCATCAATACGATTTAAGAACTCAGGACGAATATTTTTCTTAAGCAAGTCAAAGACTTGTGTTTTGGTTTTAGTTAGGATTTCTTCTTTGTTTATTTCATTGATGTTTTCAAAGTTTTCCTGAATCAAATGTGAGCCCATATTACTTGTCATGATAATGATGGCGTTTTTGAAATTTACCGTTCTACCTTTGCTGTCTGTCAAACGACCATCGTCTAGCACTTGAAGTAATATATTAAATACATCAGGATGCGCTTTTTCAATTTCGTCTAATAGGATAACAGAGTAAGGTCTGCGCCTAACTGCCTCGGTTAATTGTCCGCCTTCATCATAACCAACATATCCGGGAGGCGCTCCAATTAATCTGCTTACGGAATGTCTCTCTTGAAATTCGCTCATGTCAATTCTTGTCATAGCGTTTTCATTATTAAACAAAAATTCTGCAAGCGCTTTTGCTAATTCTGTTTTACCAACGCCTGTTGTTCCAAGAAAAATGAAAGAACCAATTGGCTTTTTGTTATCTTGTAATCCTGCTCTACTTCTTCTTACAGCATCTGCGATACTTTCGATAGCATCATTCTGTCCAACTACGCGTTTATGTAATTCCGCTTCCAGGTGAAGAAGCTTTTCTCTTTCGCTTTGAAGCATTCTGTTAACCGGTATTCCTGTCCATGCACTGACTACTGCGGCTATATCTTCTCCATCAACTTCCTCTTTTACCAATTGTGAACCACTTTCTTTAGCCTCAGTAAGTTTTTTCTCATACTCTTCTAGTCTGCTTTCTGCTTCTTTTATCCTGCCATATCTTATCTCGGCTACTTTTCCGTAATCCCCTTGCTTTTCGAAATTTGTTGCTTGTAACTTTAGGTCTTCAATTTCCAGTTTAATTTTTTGTACATTTTCAATTATCTCTTTTTCACTTTGCCATTTAGCTCTTAATTGAGAACGTTTGTCTTGCAATTCAGCAATTTCTTTGTTTAAATTTTCAACTTTCGCTTCTTCTTTTTCCCGTTTCATTGCTTCTCTTTCAATTTCGAGTTGCATGATTTTACGTTCCACCTCATCCAATTCTATTGGCATTGAGTTAATCTGCATGCGTAATTTGCTGGCTGCTTCATCCATTAAATCAATTGCTTTGTCTGGTAAGAATCTGTCGTTGATGTAGCGTTGACTCAATTCAACAGCTGAAATAATGGCTTCGTCTTTTATACGCACTTTGTGGTGCATTTCGTATTTTTCTTTAATTCCACGTAAGATTGAAATTGAATCTTCTGTATCCGGTTCTTCAACCATTACTTTTTGGAATCTTCTTTCAAGTGCTTTATCCTTTTCGAAGTACTTTTGGAATTCAGCTAAGGTTGTTGCACCTATTGCTCTTAACTCTCCTCTTGCAAGTGCAGGCTTTAAAATATTGGCCGCATCCATTGCGCCTTCGCCACCACCACCGGCTCCAACTAATGTGTGGATCTCATCAATAAATAAAATGATACTTCCGTCAGAAGTTGTTACTTCTTTTATTACTGATTTTAATCTTTCTTCAAACTCGCCTTTGTATTTTGCACCGGCAATTAAGGCACCCATATCTAACGAGTAAACTTGCTTATCTTTTAGGTTCTCAGGTACATCACCTGAAATTATTCTATGGGCAAGCCCTTCTGCAATGGCAGTTTTACCTACACCCGGTTCACCAACAAGAATTGGATTGTTTTTGGATCGTCTTGATAATATTTGAAGAACTCTTCTTATTTCTTCATCACGTCCAATAACAGGGTCTAATTTTCCCGACCTAGCTTGCTGGTTTAAATTGATTGCATATTTATTCAAGGCATTGTAAGTTTCTTCTTGCGTTTGACTTGTAACCCTTGAACCTTTTCTTAAATCAGCGATGGCTGCTTTTAATGATTTCTCGGTAATACCCGTATCCTTCATTAAGTTTGAAACTGAATCGCCGGCTTGCAATAAACCTATTAATAAATGTTCTATTGAAACATATTCATCTTTAAATTCTGTAAGGGCAGCGTTAGCTTTAATAATTGCCTGGTTTGCACTTTGAGATAAATATGCCTGTCCACCTGAAACTTTTGGATAGGAGTTGACAATTGAATCAGTTGTTTTTTCAAATACTTGCGGATTGATATTTAATTTTTTGAGAATAAATGGCGTAACATTTTCATCAACTTTTAGTATTGCTTTTAAAATATGTCCGGTTTCAATTGCTTGATGTCCGTTCTCACCGGCATACTGCATAGCCTGCTGTATAGCCTCTTGAGATTTTATTGTAAAGTTGTTTAAATTCATAATTCGATGATTTTTTCTATATCACATCAAATCATATTCCAGATTAGATTACTGGTAATTTTGTCGTAAATATTTGGTAGTTAGCGACATGTTGGCATAATAATTTTAAAAATAATGCCTACTTGTCTCTATTTAATCAAGAACTCAACTCGTCTGTTGATGGCGTGTTCAATATCGGAGCATTCTGCTCCGTTTTTGCATTTGTTGAGTAGTTTAGTTTCACCGTATCCCTTAGCGGTCAATCTCGAAGAGGAAATACCTTTAGCAAGGATGTAATTAAGTACAGATTTTGCTCTTTGCTCACTTAATTTCATGTTGCTTGCATCATTTCCTATACAGTCTGTATGCGCTCTGATTTCAATTTTTATTGCTGGTTTTGAATTTAATATTTTAACAATTTTATCTAGGGTACTAGTTGCAGAATTTGGAATTTGAAATTTGTTGGTTTCAAATAAAATCGGTTCCATAATTATCGTTTCCTCTCCCTTTTTCTTTTTGCCCAAATCTAATCCTAACTCCAGCCAAGGGTCATCCAATTCTAATTTCCGCACTTTATTAACATCTGAAGCGATAGGTTTATAAACAAATTTAGAACCCTTGATATGCGTCATAATTTTTACAAGCTGATCTTCTTCACTATACACTAAAATATTTTTAAAAACATCAAGTGAATTATTGGCGTTTTCTGCACTCAAGAAAAATCTTTTTAAATATGGAAGGTATTTAAATTTAAAAGCACCTAGGTCGTCAGATATTGTTGAATCAATAACTTCATAAGCATCATTCAGCAAAAGTATTTTTGTTTTTCCAATGGGCTTTGCCAGATCGTCACCGTAAATTTTGGCATTGACATTCATTTTCATTTCGTCATTTCCAATAACTATTAGATTAAATTGATTGTTATCGTCAGATACAACCGGTGTTGAAATTCTTCCTGCACCCGTAACATCTAAAGTTACCCCATATTGATCGTCCTTATTTAATAAATCTAATTTATCATTCGCACCAATTTCTTTAGCATCAACGCCAACATAATATTGTTGCTCAGGTTTAATATTATCAAAAACGAAGCCACCAAAAAGATTGGTGGTTGTTTTGTCAATCACAGTGTTCCTTTTGTTACTTAAATAAACAGTTTTACCGGCATAAAAAGATTTTTTTCCATTATTGGTTAAAATCAATTTACCACCAATATTACTTGTAAAATCATTATTAATAAATTTAGGTTTATCTATTTCACTTAAAACCCACGTGGCTTTACCTGAAGCAAGCGTTGTTTTGATTGAATAATTTCGTTCTTCATTGGAAATGTGAACTATTGCATTGTTTTTAATACTTCCATCAAAGCAGGTTAGTTCAATTTTGTCTAATTCTGAAAGTAAAATATTACCGGCAACAAATCTTCCGAATCTGTCTGTTCTTGTTTCTTTCAGGATTCTGCCGTTTTTTGCAAACAGCTTAACCCCCTTTAAGTTAACCTTTAACTTTGGATCATTATTTAGGTTAACGTAACCACAAAAAATTACAGGTGACTCTTGTTTGCTGTTTGCCGTGATATTTTCGTTTTTAATGTTTTTTGGCTTAATAACTTTGGCGTAAAACCGGCTGACATAAGCTGTATCTGTTATCATTTTACTTTTGCCGTCAAAGAATATTTGTTGAAATGCTTCATTGAATGTTTCATGATTTACATCGCTATCATCAGAGTAGAAAAACGGAACATCTAATTCGTGAATCATTTTAATGACTTGCTTGTCTTCCGGTATATTTCTGCTATCTACAATAGCAAACATTTCGATACACTTAGGATGTTTAAAATATAATTTGTAGTATTTATTGTAGTCAAGTTTTATCTTAAAATCGCTTCCTTTCTCTACATTAATTGTGGATAACAGGTTTCCATTTTCAGTAATTGATATTTCCACACCTTCTAATTCTTCATTATTAAGCTTATTATGCCCAATAATTGTTATTTGGCCAACTAAAAAGTGATGGAGAAATAGCAAACTAAAACAGAGTATTCTGCAAATCATACAAGCAATTTAATAATTTTTTATCGTTTTAGTTAAATCACTTAGCAAACGACCGGTTTCGGCTTTTGAATAATTGTTAATTCCCAGCCTAATTATAGGAACATTGTTGTTTTTAGCAATGTTTTGGTTGTAAATAGAATTAATACTTGATAAATATTGCTTAGATATTTTTCTTTCATATTTACGATTTCTATTAGTAATGTTGTTTTTCAAGTGCTTAATTGGCGCCTCCAAATAAATAATTAAATCCGGTTTTGGTAAAAGCGTTTCAAGTAAATCAAATTGTGTTTTAAAGGCTTTAAAATCATTTTTATTAAAATTAATTTGAGCAAACCATAAGCTTTTGTAAAAACTGAAGTCAGCAATTAGCGTTGAATTGTTATTGTTTTTTATTTGAACAATTTGTTCGAAACGATTAAATAACAAGGATAATTCTAATGCCAATGCATATTTCCTGGGTTCTTTGTAAAAATTTTCAAGCAGGGGCGTGTGTTCATATCTCTCCAAAATAGTTTTTGCCTTTAGTTTTTGTCTAAGCTTATTTGCTAATGTGGTTTTACCGGCTCCAATATTTCCTTCTATGCAAACATACAAACCATAATTTTGCTTTTTAATTTTTACTTTTTCCCTGATTTTCTTTAATAGTGACTCACCTTTAATTTTCAATATTGGATGCATAAAATCCGGATAAATTTCCAATAGAGGCTTCAAAACAAATTCTCTCTGGTGCATTCTAGGATGCGGAACATCCAAAGAATGACTCGACATAATTTTATTGTCAATTAATAAAATATCAATATCTATTGTTCTGTCTGCATTCCGATTTTTAGTTCTTATTCTGCCAAGTGAATGTTCAATAATTAGAATTGTTTCAATTAGTTTTTCAGGTTCAAGAGATGTTCTAATTTCAATGACCTGGTTAAGGTAAAGGTATTTGGAATTTTTTCCCCATGGTGGCGTTTCGTAAATACCTGATTGAGCGACTATTAAACCGATTTTTTTTGTAATTAATGCTTTTGCTTTTCTTATATATTCCAATCGATTGCCTAAATTTCCGCCCAAACATAAAAACACCCTGTTCATACCAAATTTTATTATTGTGTAAGTTATGGTTATAATTTTACTTTAGCGAAAGTACTTAATAAGAAATAAATAATAATAACATGAAACAATTTTTCGGAGCATTTTTCGGTTCAATTTTAGGGATAATTATCTCTACAATTATTGCAGTTTTAATTATTGTAGCAGCAATATCTTCAAGCTTTAAAGATGCATTTAAATCAACGGATGAATTTAAGTTTAAACAAAAAGGCAACTCTGTTTATCACCTTGAGTTCAATGGATCAATAATAGATAGAGATTTGAAGGATCCGTTTTCTCAGATAGATTTTGGTTCTTTTGGTGGAAATAAGGGTTTAGGCTTGAATATGCTATTGGAATCTATTGAAAAGGCGGAAGCCGATACTTCTATAAAGGGAATTTATATGGATTTCAAATCGCTTAGTGCAGGTCAAGCGATAGTTGAGGAGTTGAGAAAAGGGTTGGAGAAATTTAAGAAATCCGGAAAATGGATTATTGCTTATTCTGAGGGATATAGCCATGGAACATATTATTTAGCATCAGTTGCAGACAAGGTTTATCTGAATCCTCAAGGAGGAATGGAGTGGAAGGGGCTAAGCATGCAAATGATGTTTTTCAAGAAAACACTAGAGAAACTTGGTGTTGATGTTGAGATATACCGTCATGGTAAGTTCAAAAGTGCTGTTGAACCATTTATGTTGGAGAAAATGAGCGAAGCCAATCGTTTGCAAGCTGAAACATTTTTGAACAGCATTTGGAATAATATGGTCAATGATATTGCAAAAAGTAGAAAAATGGAAAGCGCTAAATTGCAGGAATTGGCAAATAATTTGGCTATTGTTTTTCCTGAAGATGCTGTAAACAATGGGTTGGTTGATGAGTTAAAATATGAAGATGAAGTAATGGCTGAAATAATGTCAAGGGTAAAGGTTAAGGAAGCAAAGAAATTAAATCTGGTGAGTATCAAGAATTACAAAAAGTATAAGCCAAAGAAGAAGAATAAAAGTAAAAATGAAATCGCGGTTATTTATGCAATCGGGCAAATTAATAGTGGCGAAGGAGGAGATGATGAAATAGGAAGTATTCGTATTGCAAAAGCAATTAAGGATGCAAGAGAAGATAAAGACATTAAAGCCATTGTAATGCGTGTAAATTCACCCGGAGGAAGTGCATTGGCAAGTGATGTCATATGGCGTGAAGTGACTTTAGCAAAAAAAGTTAAGCCTTTTGTGGTAAGTATGGGAGATGTGGCGGCTAGTGGAGGTTATTATATCAGTTGTGCTGCAGATAAAATTTTCGCAGAGCCAAACACAATTACCGGTTCAATAGGCGTATTTGGAGTTGTACCAAATTTCAGAAAAGTTTATGAAGAGAAGTTGGGGATTACTTTAGATACTGTAAACACGAACAAACACAGTGATATGATGTCAACTATGAGAGGAGCTACTCCTACAGAATCTGTGTTTATTCAGAAAAGTGTCGAAGCTATTTATGATGTGTTTATTACAAAAGTTTCAAAGGGAAGAGGAATGACGAAAGAGGGTGTAGACAGCATTGGTCAGGGAAGAGTGTGGAGTGGAAGTGATGCATTAAATATTGGATTGGTTGATGAATTGGGAGGTTTAAATGAGGCAATTGCATTCGCTGCTTCTAAAGCAAAACTAAAAGATTATAAATTAAAGGATCTGCCAAAGCAGAAGAATCCGTTTGAAGATTTATTTGGTAGTATGGAAATGGAGGCCGAATCGAAGATGTTAAAACGAAATTTAGGTCAACATTATTCAATTCTAAAGAAGGCTCAAAGTTTACAAGGAATGAAAGGAGTTCAAATGCGCTTACCGTATTTGATGGAGATCTATTAATTAAAATAGGTGATATAACATTCTGCCCATTACAAAGTAAATAGTAATTCCAATAATATCGTTCAAGGTTGTAACAAATGGCCCTGTCGCTAAGGCAGGGTTTATTTTAAATCTGTTCATCGTAAGTGGCACAAACGTTCCCATGAACGATGCAAACATAATTACAGTAAGTAGGGAAAGACTAACAGTTGCGGATAATTGCCAGTCTTCAATTAAGTAGGCATATCCCCAAATAATCACAGAGCAGATTAATCAATTAATCAAACCAACGCCAAGTTCCTTTAAAAGTTTGTTTGCAATTCTATCATGGATAATAGTGTTATTTGCCAGGGCTTGAACAATTAT
>JBFWYJ010000053.1:0-12387 GCA_050186555.1 Bacteroidia bacterium | reverse complement strand
CTTAAGGCAGATGTTTCATCATTTAGCACACCAGGGATTAATCGAATAACACTATCGCATAATACCGCTGCCCCTAACTCACCCCCACTCAATACATAATCCCCAATACTAATCTCTCTTGTTATTATATGCTCTCTCACCCGCTCATCAATCCCCTTATAATATCCGCAAAGAATAATAAGATTCCTTTTTAAGGAAATTTGGTTACACAATCCTTGATTTAATAATTCTCCATCAGGACTCATGTATATTACCTCATCATAATCACGTTTGCTCTTTAAATCTTTGATACAAGTATCAATTGGTTCTATCATCAAAACCATCCCTGCTCCTCCTCCAAAAGCATAATCATCTACTGATTTATGCTTATCCGTACTGTAATCTCTTAAATTAATTAAGTTAACCTCAACCAATCCCTTGTTAATTGCTCGTTTAAGAATGGAATGCTCAAAAGCACTCTTCATCAAATCTGGGACTACACTTATAATGTCAATTCTCATTTTATAAATTTAACCATGATAAACACGAGAAGCAATTATTTTTCCATTTTCAATCTCCAAAACTTCGCCTACGCTTAAGGGTTCTTCATTATCTACAAATCTTGTATATTCCATAAAAACCTGGCTTTCATCCGATGTTAATTTAATAATCTCATATTTTAAACTTGGTAATCTTTCAAAAGCATCTCTCCACCAATCTCTTAATTGACTTTTACCCATTATTAATCCCCTTGTTTCTGGTTGTCTTATTTTTAACTTGGGGCTATAATGTTGTGCATCATCATCATATAATTCTAAGAGATTTTCAAGATTATGATCATTGAAGGCCTCGAACCATTTGTTTGCTATTTGCTTATTATCTTCTGCTGTCATACTAATCAATTTAGTATTTTCGGGTAATGAAATATTGTCTAGTTGTCTTTGCCTTTTACTTCCTGATTTCCTGTAAGTCTTCCAAAGAAGAAGCCGATCTGATTATTTATAATACAAAAATTTATACCGTTGATTCGTCATTTTCTATTCAAGAAGCAATGTGTATCAAAGATGGTAAAATTATTGCAATAGGAAAAAATGCAGACATACTAAATAGGTATAATTCAAACCAAAAACTATCTCTTGAAGGTAAATTTGTTTACCCTGGCTTCATTGATGCCCATTGTCATTTTTATGGTTACGGAAAAGGTCTGATGCAGGTTGATTTGGTTAATACAACTTCTTTTGACGAAGTTATTTCCAAAACCCGGGATTTTTATAAAAACAATTTATCCAATATTGAAATAGATAAAAGCACTTCCATCGGAAAAAATCAAACTTGGTTAATTGGTCGTGGTTGGGATCAAAATGATTGGGCTGATAAAGAATTTCCAAACAAAAAAAAACTAGACAGTCTATTTCCAAACATTCCCGTTTTTCTTAAGAGAGTTGACGGTCATGCTGCCTTGGTTAATCAAATAGCATTAGATTTAGCAGGCATTAATATTAAGACAAAAATTGATGGTGGAGAAATAATATCAGAAAATGGACAGTTAACAGGCGTGTTAGTTGATAATGCAGTAGACAGTGTAGAAAAATTAATTCCGGAATTAAATCAAGAACTTATCATTAAATCATTAAAAGAAGCAGAAAAAAAATGCCTGGCTTTTGGATTAACAACATTAGATGATGCCGGACTTAGTAAAACAGTGATTGATATTATTGATTCCTTACATCATAGAAATGAATTGCAAATAAAAGTTTATGCCATGTTAACTCCGGATGAAATCAATTTGAATTATTATTTAAAGCATGGTCCGTATAAAACAGAAAAGTTAAATGTGCGGTCTTTTAAATATTATGCAGATGGAGCTTTAGGCTCAAGAGGTGCTTGTTTGTGCGAAGAATATCATGATAAAAAAGGTTGGAAAGGGTTTTTACTTAATCAACCGAATTATTTTGAAAAATTTGCAGAGGAAATGTTCAATAAAGGATTTCAAATGAATACACACTGCATTGGAGATTCTGCAACTAGTTTGATTCTGAAACTTTATAATAATTATATATCCAAAAGTAAAGATCTTCGTTGGCGAATAGAGCATGCGCAAGTTGTAAAACCGGATGACTTCAAATTGTTTTCAAAAAATTGCTTGCCATCTGTGCAAACAACACATGCTACAAGTGATATGTATTGGGCAGCAGAAAGACTAGGAAATGAAAGGGTGAAATATGCGTACGCGTATAATGATTTATTACAAAAATCCGGCATGTTGGCATTGGGCACAGATTTTCCTGTAGAAGATATCAATCCTTTCAAAACTTTTTATGCTGCAGTATATAGAAAGGATACTAAAAACTATCCTGAAGGTGGATTTCAAATGGAGAATGCAATTACAAGAGAACAAGCCCTAAAAGGAATGACAATTTGGGCGGCATTTGCCAACTTTGAAGAAAAGGAAAAAGGCAGTTTGGAAATAGGAAAATATGCAGATTTGATAGTATTAGATAAGGATTTATTGAACTGTCAAGAGCAAGATATTTTAAAAACTAAGGTTCTAATGACCTTTATCAACGGGTGCAACACTTTAAATTAACCTGGCTAAATCAGATTAACAATTTGATAACATTGAGCTAATCTAACAGTCACTTAATGGCGATAATTTTGGATCGTGAAAAAATTAATCACCATAGTAATTTTGAGCTTGGCAGTTGGCTTCTCTTACGCTTCTGATAACAAAAAGGAAGATAAGGGTGCTTCTAAAACTTGTCTAATTAAGATTACAGATAACAATGGTGATGAAATTGTAGGGGCTAAAGTTTCCATTATTGAAAATGGGAAAGAGTATTTCAGCGATTTTAACGGTAATCTTCAAGTTGAATTAAATAAAAATGAAGCAGTTACGTTAAAAATTGAATCTATTGGGTACACAGAAAAGACATTTAGCTCATCTCAGTTAAATACCTTTAACGATATTTCACTTAATTCCCTTTAATTATTTTAACATTTAATTAGCTTGTTTTCAATAGATTAAAGCATTTTCCCTTCGATTATTTGTCAATTAATTGTTAAGCTTTTGTTTTCATAACATTACCCCTTTGTTAATTTAGTATTTTTGTATTAAGAAATTGTACTTAATGTTTCACCCAAAAACAAACACTATGAAAAATTTATTACTAGTTTGTTTCTTTTTCTTTGCTGCTGCAGCTTCGGCGCAACAGCTAAACGAAAAGGGTCTTTATATTGACAACGAAGGAAAATTATTTTCCGGGGTGATTACCGCTGACAACAACGGTGTAAAATCAGAAATGGAAGTAAAAGACGGTTTATTCGCTGGTACGGCAACGTATTATTTTACTAACGGAAAAGTCATGGAAAACGGATTTATGTCGGAAGGACAGAAAGACGGTAAATGGACAAGATACAATGAAGATGGAACAATTATCGCCATTGGTTTTTATGCTCTTGGCAAAAAAACCGGGACTTGGTCTGTATTCGATAACAACGGAAATAAAAGAATGGAAATGAATTACAGCGAAGGTTCTAAAATCGGTGACTGGACCAGCTGGGACGAAAATGGTGTTGTAGTTAATACCAAATCATACGGCGGAGCCAATTAATCTCATAAAAAGTGTTATTTAAAACCATCCCCTCGGATGGTTTTTTTATTTTTATTCAAATCCTAAAAAATTAAAGAAATGAAATCATTATTTACTTTTTTATCAGTTCTGTTTATCACAGTCAATTCAAGCGCTCAAAGCGAAATTATTGGTAAATGGAAAGTCAATTGTCCCTTAGAAAAAACCGAAGCCGGAACCTTGCATGTATGTGACATTTGTCCGAGTGTTATGTTGGCAAATAACACAGCTATCATCAATGATTTTGAATGGGAGATTAGTGCAGAAAGCATCAAATTCATTTTAGATAGCAAAGAACTTGAGGTGGCTTACAAATACGATACTAAAACAAACACCTTGCAATTTAAGTACAATGAAATTGACTATAATTTCAAAGTTTTAGTCTTATCAGATTCGTTTGCTAATATTTTTAAAGCGAAAAGTGGCGAAATACTATACTTGAAAAAATTACTTTAAGACTTCAAGTTTTTCAGCCATATCGTAAAGTTTTCCTTCTTCAAAGTAATTTGCCATCAGCTGAATTCCCATTGGCAACCCATTGCTGTGAGTACCACACGGAACGGATATAGCAGGAATTCCTGCAATTGGCGCTTGTACTGTAAATATATCTTCCAAATACATTTTGATTGGATCTGCACTGTTCTTTCCAAATTCAAAAGCAGTGCCCGGTGTAGTTGGCGTTAGAATGAAATCGTATGATTTTAATATTTCAAAAGTTTTATCCTGAATTAACTTTCGTACTTTTTGTCCCTTTGCATAATAAGCATCATAATATCCTGCGCTTAAAACAAAAGTTCCTAACATAATTCTTCTTTGCACTTCTTTTCCAAATCCTTCGCTTCTAGATTTTTTGTATGTGCTTTCCAAGTCAGTTGCATTTTTACTTCTATAACCATAATGGATGCCATCATATCGAGACAAGTTTGAAGAGGCTTCTGCTGTAGTTAAAACATAATAAACTGGAACCAAATAATCCAAATACGGAAATGATATTTCTTCCAATATATGACCTGCATCCCTTAAAGATTGAATTCTATCTTTAACTGCTTTATTTACTTCGGGGTCTATTCCTTCTGCCTCAACACATTCTTTGATATACGCAATTTTGTACTTTTCACTTTTATTTAAAGCAGAAGAATAATTATCTACTTTATTGCTTGAAGCTGTAGAATCATAATTGTCTTTACCGGCAATAACCTCCAGAACTAAAGCATTGTCAGCAACTGTTTTAGTTATTGGTCCGATTTGATCAAACGAAGATGCATACGCCAATAATCCCCATCTAGAAACTCTTCCATAAGTTGGTTTAATGCCAATTGTTCCGGTAAATGAGGCAGGCTGCCTTATTGAACCTCCTGTATCTGATCCTAATGCGACGTGAGCCAGACCTGCAGCAACCGCTGCCGCTGAACCACCCGAAGATCCACCTGGAACAGTTTTCTCATTCAAAGGATTCAACACATTTCCATAAGCAGAATTTTCATTACTGCTTCCCATTGCGAACTCATCGCAATTACATCTGCCAATGATAATTGCATCTTCCGCTAACAATCTTTCTACAACAGTAGAACTGTATAGTGAAACAAATCCTTCTAATATTTTTGATGATGATGAAACTTTGTGGTCTTTGTAACAAATATTGTCTTTAATTGCAACAATAACCCCTGCCAACTTTCCTGCATGACCACTTTTAATTTTCTCATCCACTTTTTTAGCTTGCGCTAGAGCACTTTCTGAAAACACTTCCAGGAAAATATTAAGATGTTTCTTCTCTTCGATTTTCTTTAAATGTTCTTCCACCAAAGAAACTGCAGACAAACTACCGTTTCTGAATTCAGACTGTAACTTGGAAATATTTGTGAATGTATACACAGAAAAAAACAATAAAAGCGTTACCCTAAAAAAGAATAACGCTTAAGATTTTACAAATAAAATTTATTTATTTTCGATTTCGGTGTTGGATCCGTCGCCTTTACTGGCATCTTTAAACTCCTTTACTCCTCTTCCTAATCCTTTCATTAACTCAGGGATCTTTTTACCGCCAAAAAGCAATAAAATGATTACCAGAATAATGATAATTTCAGGGGCACCAAGTCCACCTAAAAGTCCTAAAATGAATGCAGGCATCATGTTTTTTAAATTTAGAGTATAAAGGTAACAATTTTCTTGAATTTACAGCCAATTTATACTTAATTTGTTGCCATAAAGGGTGTTATGAAAAATGTAGTTGCTGTATTATTTGGCTGTATGACCGGTGTTCTGTTTGTCTTTCTGTTGGAAGCCTTAAGTCACTCAATTTACCCTCTTCCTGAAAACTTGGATCCTGAGAACATGACGCAACTAAAGGATTTTATTTTTCAACTACCTCCTGGGGCCTTTCTTTTAGTTTTGGCCGGTTATTTCCTTTCAACTTTTACGGGCGGCTTAGTTGCTTCCTACATTAAAAAAACTAAGATTCAGATTCCTGTAATAATTGTTTGTTTGATTTTCTGCATTCTTGGCTCAATCAACTTAATCATGATTCCTCACCCGGGCTGGTTCGTTGGTGCATGTTATACAGTTTATATATTAGGTGCGGTGTCGTCAGTTTTATTATATACAAAAATCACTAATAATGCTTAAAAAAGTTGAACATATTGGAATTGCTGTGAAAAGCCTAAACAGTTCTAATGAATTATTTCAGAAACTATTTGGGAAGGAATTATATAAAATTGAAAAAGTGGAAAGTGAAGGAGTTAATACTTCTTTCTTCATGTTAGGAGAAACAAAAATTGAATTATTAGAAGCCACAAAAGAAAATAGTGCCATTGCAAAATTTATAGAGAAGAAGGGTGAGGGCATTCACCATATTGCTTTCGAAGTTGAAGACATTATAACTGAGATGGAAAGACTGAAAAATGAAGGTTTTCAATTACTTAATGAAACTCCAAAAGAAGGCGCTGACAATAAACTAATTTGCTTTCTACATCCTAAATCAACAAACGGCGTACTGGTAGAATTATGTCAGGAAAAAAGATCTTGATTTAATTTGAAGCAAACGTATTTGATATTCTCTCCTTTATCAGTAAAAAGTTTTTCGTAATAGGTTTTGATTTGAATTAACTCTTGTCTGTCATCAGGGCAATTTTTATACAAATCAGAAGTTTCCCAGATTAACTGGTGTTTGTTTTCAGAAATCACTTCAAGTGTATACTCATAAAGACTTGTGCTGTCTGTTTTCAAATGAATAATGCCATCCGGTTTTAACATCTTACTGTATAAACTCAAAAATCTCTGATTTGTTAATCGCTTTCTTTCTCTTGGTTTTTGTGGTTGCGGGTCCGGAAAGGTTACCCATATTTCGTCAACTTCATTTTTATCAAAACAATGATTAATGAAATCAATTCTTGTTCTCAAAAAGGCTGCGTTATTCAAATTATTATCGATGGCATATTTAGCTCCTGTCCAGATTCTATTACTTTTAATATCAACCCCAATGTAGTTTTTATCCGGGTTTTTCTCTGCCAATCCAACTGAATACTCCCCCCTACCGCAACCTAGCTCCAGTACAATTGGATTGGTGTTTTTAAACACATCTTTTAACCACTTTCCCTTTAGCGAAAAACCTGACGGAATTTCACCAAAATGAAAGGAAAAAGCATTTGGAAAGGACTTATATTCTTCGAATTTCTGGAGCTTACCCGGCATTGATTAACCTTTTTATAATCTGGTGCAAATATAAGGCATTGAACATATTTATTATCTTTAAGGCTTAATTCTTTTATACATGACCAATTTTAACAGGACAAAAATTGTTGCTACGATGGGGCCGGCAACTGAAAACATCGAAGTGTTGGAACAGATGATGCTGCATGGATTGGATATTTGTCGTATTAATTTTTCGCACGGGGATTATGAGGTAGTTAAAAAAACTATTGAAAATATAAAGACTTTAAATAAAAAATTAAATCGTCACGTTGGAATTTTAGCAGACTTACAAGGGCCAAAACTTAGAATTGGAGTCATAAAAAACAATTTGACACAACTTGAAAATGGCCATGAAATAATTATCACCACTAAAGAATGTGAAGGTGATGCAGAAAAAGTTTATATCACCTACCCTAATTTCCCTCAAGATGTAAAAGTTGGTGAACTTGTATTAATAGATGATGGAAAAATTCATTTAAAAGTTATTGAGACTGATAAAAAAGAAGAAGTTAGATGTAAAGTTATCAGTGGAGGCCCATTAAGTTCCAAAAAAGGTGTTAATCTTCCTAATACGAAGATTTCATTGCCATGTTTAACAAGAAAAGATTTGCGTGATTTAGAATTTGCCTTATCGCTTGATATTGATTGGGTAGCGCTTTCATTTGTTAGAAGTGTAACTGATGTTGTTGAATTAAAAGACATCATTAAAAATAGTGGTAAACGGGCAAAAGTTATTGCTAAAATAGAAAAGCCTGAAGCGATAAAAGAAATAGATAACATTATTGATGTTACAGATGGTGTGATGGTAGCGCGCGGGGATTTAGGTGTAGAACTGCCTATGGAAAGAGTGCCTTTGCTACAAAAAATGATTGTTGAAAAATGTATTGCTTACTCAAAGCCTGTTATAATTGCAACTCAGATGATGGAAAGCATGATTACCAGTTATACACCTACCCGGGCAGAAGTGAATGACGTGGCAAATGCTGTTATGGATGGCGCAGACGCGGTTATGTTAAGTGCGGAAACATCTGTAGGGAAATATCCGGTGAAAGTAATTGAAATAATGCGCAAAATTATTACTGAAGTTGAACAACTGGATTCGATTTACTTCCGCCAACATCCTCCACAAATAAAAACAATCACTTACATTTCTGATAGCATTTGTTACAGTGCATGTACATTAGCTCATCAAGCAAGTGCACAAGCTATTATTAGTATGACTAATAGTGGTTATACTGCCTTTAAACTTTCAAGCCATCGCCCGAAAGCCCATGTTTTAATTTTCACAGATAACCTGCACTTACTAACTACATTGAGTTTATTATGGGGAGTCAGAGGTTACTATTATGACAAATATGAAAGCACCGATGAAACGATTCACGATTTAAAAGAAATGATTAAAAAAGAAGGGCTTGTTAAAACAGACGACTTAGTTATCAATATTGCAAGTATACCAATGAAAGAACGTGGTAGAACCAATATGATGAAATTAAGTTATATCCAATAATGTTTTTAACTGCTCCAAACATTTTATGTAAACATGGATTTAGCACGCGCGATGGTGGTTTTAGTGCGGCGCCGTTTGCTAGTTTAAATCTTGGCGGAAGTGATGATGACTTAAGTATCATTTCAAAAAACAGGAACAAAGCACTCGAATATTTCGGTTATTCTAAAAATCAGCATTGCTTTTTAAAACAAGTTCACGGAAACAAAGTTGTATTGGCACAACCAGGACAACAGGAAGGGGATGCCATTATCACAAATATACCAGGTTTAGCTATCACCGTTAGTGCAGCAGATTGCTACCCAATTTTATTTTTTGATGGTAAAAATAACATTATTGGGGCAGCGCATGCAGGCTGGCGAGGAACTGTTTCAAGGATTGCTTCAAATACCATTAATGAAATGATAAATCTTGGCGCTGAATTAAATCAAATTAAGGTTGCAATTGGGCAAGGAATAAGTTGTGATAAATTTGAAGTTGGGAATGAAGTAATAGATAAATTTATGAAAGAAAAGTTTCCTGAATCAATTATTTTAAATAATAAAATAGACTTGTTAGAAGCTAATAAATTTGTTTTAGATGAAGTTGGAATACTGAAAGAAAATATTTGGTCGCTTAATCGATGCACTTTTGAAAAAGATTTTTTTAGTTACAGACGCGACAAAGGAGTTACCGGGAGAATGTGGGGACTAATAGGGCTTTAAGATATTTTCATTCCAAAAACACAAACGTCATCAATTTGTTCTAAGGAACCCTTCCAGTTATCAAACTCCTTGTCCAACATTTCATATTGCTTTTCATTTTCTAAGTCTGAAATCTGAATTAATAAATTATTTAAAGATTTATACTTATACTTTTTACCCTTTGGTCCACCAAATTGATCAGGATAACCATCCGTATATAGATACAAATAGCCATTCTTTCCCTTCGGCAATTCAAAAGTCTTAAAGAGTTGTTCTTTTTCTCCCTTACCTACGGGCATTTTGTCTTTATTTAGCTCAATAATCTCTCGGTTTGAAATAAATACAGGTGTATTGTTCGCGGCAGCATAGCTAATACTATCATCTTCTTTGTTTATACAAACAAGAATGCCATCAAAACCATCCTTTTGTCCTTCATTGCTAATGTTTTCAATAAGCCTCTTTCTAACATAATTAAATACTTCACCCGGTTCTAAAATGCCTTTCTCATTGATTGCCTCACTTAAAAACCCAATATTTAATAAACTCATAAATGCACCCGGGACGCCATGTCCTGTACTATCACAGACTGCAAAATAGAATCTATTTCCAAGTTTTGTTGCCCAATAAAAATCTCCTGAGACTATATCCTTTGGCTTAAACAAAATAAAATATTTATGTAATTCCTTTTTCAAAATTTCCGCTTGGGTCAATAGAGCAAACTGAATTCTTTTTGCGTAATTAATACTATCAACAATTTCCTTCTGTTTTTCCTCAATTAATCTTTTCTGTTGAATGATTTCAACATTCTTTTTTTCCAGATTTTCGTTCTGACTTAAGATTATTTTTTGGTTCTTTTTATTTTGATATAAACTTATCAAAACTATCAGAATTAATCCGCCGAACAATGCTATAACTAACACCAGATAATTTCTGATACTTTGCTCTTTATTTAATTCTGCGAGAGTACGCTTTTTCTCTTCATTTTTTATTAGCATATCTTTATTCAACAGCTGAATCTCCGACTTACTTTTTTCAGATAATATTTCATTCTGCTTTAAAAGCAACTTAGCTCTTTCAATATCATATTCTTTTATGGCATTATCCTTCTCTGCAATTAATAATTCCTCTTGTTTTTTATTCAATAATAATTTAGCGATAGCTTTATCTCTTTCATAATTTACTTTTGCGAGCTCCTCTTTTTTCTCAAAGTCATATTTGTATTTTAATTCCAGTGACTTTTGCTTGTTATCCTCAATATTTAAACTATCTCTGTATTTTGACGAAAGTTGATAATACTCAATACTTTTTTCATAATCCTTTTTATTCTTATGCAAACTGGCCAAAAGATTATAGGTGTAATAGAGATCTTTATGAAAATTATTATCTTTTGAAATTTCTACCGATTTCAAAGCCGCTTTGATTGCTTCATCATAATTCTGTGCTTTAAAATAAATTAAACATCTGGCATTGTTAACTCTAACAATACCGGAAGGATCTCCAAATTCGCTTTTAATGGCCTCAGCTTTCTTCAAAAAATCTAAGGCCAATACTATATTGGAATCTTTATCACTTGATAACTGAGCCAAGTTAAGATACAAATTAGCAATGCCACGTTTCTCACTAATTTCCTTTTTTAAGTCAAGGGCTTTTAAATAAAATTCATACGCCTCATTGAATTTTTTCTCACGCGCATTTATATTTCCAAGCATTGTATATGCATCAGACAATAATCTCTTTTCGTTAATTTTTTTTGCTGTTTCAATTGATCTATTGGCATATTCCCTTGCTTCAACTGTTTTACCCATGTTCAAATAACAGGCAGAAATATTATGCAGAGCTGTATTTGCAGTTTGCAAATCATTTTGTGATTCTCCCATCTTCAGTCCATCAAAGAAATAACTTAATGCTTGAGCATATTTAGCCTCATTTAAGTGTAAGCCGCCGATATTCATCGTTGTGTTTATAATCTTCCTATTTAAATTAAGTTTCTTTGCAATATTCAATGATTTTTCAAAAGAACTCTTAGCCGCAAAAGTATTGCCTTGATATAGGTAAACACCTCCTATGTTATTATAGAGATCTATCAAAAAAACTTCATCTTTAAGCTTAAGTTTTTCTTCAATACAAGTACTGTAAATTTTTAAAGCTGTTTCTAAGTCTCCTAAATAAAAATAAGAAGCGCCTATATTATTCTCAATATTAATCTGCTCGTTAATAAAGCCCAGTTTTTTAAATAACTGAGATGCTCTTCTGAAATAGTATATTGCACTATCATAGTTAGACTTTGAATTAAACAAATAACCCTTTGCATAAAAATAATTGGCATAACCGTATTCTGATTTATTCTTTACTAGAATAGTTTTTGCCATCGCAAGATGATGCTCTGCCTTATCGAATTCTTTAAAATAAATATGTTTTCTTGCAATCCTTGAATTATTAGCGATAAGACATGTGTCACTTTTACAATTTCCCAATGTTTTTAATAGGGCTTCCAACTCTGATCTCTTTTGTCCAAATGCCAATGAACAGCATAATACAAACTGCAATATTATTAAACCTAATATTTGTCGCTCTTTCAATTTAAAATACCTGCTTCACATAAATATATGGATATTATTTTTTTGATAGACCAAAAAAAAAGCCCCGCATTTCTGAGGGGCTTTTAATAAAAATGATTTATTACGCTTCGGCTGTTTTGGCTTCAGCAGCTGGTTTAGTTTCTGTTTCAACGTCTCCTGTCTGCGCGCCTCTAGTAGTCTTAACTGAAACAACAGAGATATTAGAAGGGTGTAATATCTCCAACCCGTCTAATTTAATGTCTCCCACTGATATTGATTTTCCAATTTCTAAAGGGGTAATATCAATCTCAATAAAATCAGGCATTTTACTTATATCACCTCTAACT
>JBFWYJ010000052.1:0-12489 GCA_050186555.1 Bacteroidia bacterium | reverse complement strand
TTAATGAATTGAAAGTCGCTGAAGAGTTGTTTATTTCGATTGATGATCAAATGAATCTTGGGAATGTTTACACTAACATAAGCAGGGTTTACAATTATCATGCAAATTATAAAAAGGCGATAGAAAGCATTTATCAAGCAATTAATTCATTTGAAAAAGCCAAAATTCCGGTTGGTGAGATAAATGCCAATCTCAATTTGATTTCAATATACATAATGGTCAAGGAGAACAATGAAGCGCTTAAGAGATGCGAAATCATTTACCCTAAAATAATTGCCTCAAAAGACAGTAGTCTATTATGCAGCTATTATTTAATGAAAGCATCATTGTTCCTTGATAATGAACCCTTAATAGCAAAAAAACTGTATGAAAAAGCTTTGCGGATTGCAATAAAAATAAATAAACACGAAAGTCACGTATTTCTATTAATGACAATTGGTAAAATTAATACAGACCAATATAAAATAACGAAAAATATTTCCTTATTAGATTCTGCAAAATTACAATATAAGCGCGCAAGAAATATTTGTAAGGTACACAACATAGGCCTTTATCATTCGGCGTGTTTAAACTCTTTGGCCGAAATAGCCTTAATTGATAAAAGTTACACTGATGCAATCAAATATGCTAAGGAAGCATTGGCTTTAGAAACAAACTCAAATGTGAAGATAAATCAATTAACCGCTTATTCGCATTTAGCTGATGCCTATTCGGCTGCCGGAGATAAAGACTCGGCATTAAACTATATGAGAAAAATCATTTTGCTTAAAGACGAATTAGGTAAAAATGAAATCAAACGCTCTATGGTTGAAGGTGAGGTTGATTACAATGTAGAAAAAAATAAAGCTTTGTATAAAGCGAAAATTGCAGAACAAGAAAGAGATATAACCAGGAGAAATGCAATAATCATAGTTCTGATTTGTGTAGCCTTAATAGTCTTTCTAATTATAGCTTTCCTCTATGTTCGTTATCAACGAGAGCGACAAAAGGCTTTTTCCATTATGTTAATTGAGACGCAAGAGGAAGAAAGAAAGAGAATTTCCAAAGAATTGCATGATGGTATTGGTCAGAATTTATTAATGATAAAATCTGAGTGTGGAAACAATACACCTTTGGTTGAAACAACCATAGATGAACTTAGAGCCATTTCACGAAACTTGCATCCTGTCCAACTCGAAAAGCTAGGATTAGAAGAAGCGTTAGAAAATGTTGTAATCACAGCTGAGAAAAATTCTGAAATTTTATTTTCGTTTGAAATTGATAAGGTAAACGATTTATTAAACCCAACCCAAAAAATCAATCTGTATAGAATCGTGCAAGAATCAGTAAGTAACATCTTGAAGCACTCCAAAGCTAGTTCTGCCAGGTTAACCGTGTATAATGACGGTAAATCTGTAGTTACAACGATTTACGATGACGGCGTTGGATTTGATCTTTCTTCAAAAAGAAAATCTAAATCGTTAGGTTTAACTTCTATTGCAGAAAGAGTAAATTTACTTAAAGGTAATTTGATAATAGTTTCAGGAGAAAAAGGAACAAGAATAGAAATTAAATTCTCGCATGACAAAAGTTAAAGTTATTATAGCTGACGATCATCCTATATTCCGCATTGGATTGAAAAACATTATTGAAGCTAATGACTTAATTGAAATCTGTTCGGAATGTGATAACGGCAACGATGCCTATAATTCTATTTTAACAAACAAACCTGATGTTGCGGTACTAGATATTGAAATGCCTGGAATGAACGGATTACAGGTTTGTGAAAAAGTCTTGAGTGAAAAATTACCAACTAAAATTCTATTGCTAACCTTATTTAAAGAAACAAGCTTGTATAAAAAAGCTGTTGAAATAGGTGCTTCAGGATACCTTTTAAAGGATAATGCCCCAAATGATTTAATTAAAGCCATCCTCGCATTATCCGAAGGTAAAACATTCTTTACTAAAGAATTAGAAGATAAATTAATTGAAGGAAAAAGTCATTTTATTGAAGACCCGATAATCGCTGAAACATTAGATAAGTTAAGCAATACTGAATTGAAGGTTTTAAAACTAGTCTCTCAACAAATGACCACAAAAGACATTGCAGGCAAATTATTTATTAGCGAAAAGACAGTAGAAAATCACCGTTACAACATTTCAAAAAAGCTCAATTTGCCTTCAGGGCAAAACAGCTTGCTAAAGTTTGCATTGGAGCACAAGGACCGCTTTAAATAATTACTCAGAAAAACAACTCTGAACGGGGTTTCTTAAATTATATCGATTGCTCATTACCTCTCCGTAAGCACCTGCACTTCGAATTGCAATAATATCTCCTCTAACTGTTTCATTCAACATAACGGCCTTCCCGAAACAATCACTGCTTTCGCAAATAGGACCAACAACGTCGTACTTAACAGAATTTTTTGAAGTCGAACTAATGTTTTCAATTTTATGATACGCCTGATACAAAGCAGGACGGATTAATTCTGTCATTCCTGCGTCGAGAATCGCAAAATTTGTATTAATTCCATGCTTTACGTACAATACACGACTTATCAAAGCGCCGCAATTAGCAACCAATGCTCTGCCCAACTCAAAATGCACCTCCTGAGAAGGTTTTAATTCCAGGAAATCATTAAAAACTGCAAAAAAGGACTTAAAATCTACAATTTCTTCTTTATCAGGTTCATGGTAATTGATGCCTAAGCCACCACCAACATTAATATGAGGTAAAAGAAAGCCATGTTCAATAAACCAATTATTAATCTCATTTACACGTATGCATAAATTTTTAAATGGAGTAAGAGAACCAATTTGTGAACCGATATGAAAGTGCAAACCAATTAAATTAAGGTTATTGCATTTTGAAAGAACCTCTAATACGGCTTCAAATTCATATGGATTGATACCAAATTTATTTTCTTCCAATCCGGTAGTGATATATTTATGAGTGTAGGCATCCACATTGGGATTTATTCTCAATGCAACATTTGCTGTCTTGTTTTTAGCTTTTGCCAATGAGTTGATTACCTCTAGTTCGGGCATACTTTCTACATTAAAGCAAAAAATATTCTGATCTAAACTATAATTGATTTCCTCGTCGCTCTTCCCCACTCCTGCAAAAACTATTTTATCAGAAGTAAATCCTGTTTCTACTGCCCTTTTAACTTCATTCCCGCTAACGCAATCTGCACCAAATCCAAATTCCATTATTATATCCAATATTCTTGGGTTAGAATTTGCTTTAAGCGCATAGTGAATATGGTAATTTGCTGTATTTGCAGATTTGAGATTAGTCAACGTGTTTTTTAATACGCTCAAATCATAATAGTAAAAAGGCGTTTGTTTACCTTCAAAATTACGGATAGTATTTTCAGAAAGATTCATTTTACTCAGCGTAATTAAATAATCCTTTATTCAATGCCTTTAAGGCGGCACTTTTTACAGAGCCCTCTACTAATAGTGAAATATTATTATCACTTCCTCCATAAGAAACCATTTTTAACGGAACTTCTTTCAAGGCATCCATAATCTTACTGGCATAACCCGGTCTCTCTTTTGGTAATTGACCAACAATGCTAATAATACTCATATTTTCCTCTATCTTCACCTGAGCAATTTCCTCAAGCTCCTTAAGAATATCTTTCAGATGCGAATTATTATCAATTGTCAATGAAACTGCCACCTCACTGGTTGTAATCATGTCAATTGGTGTTTTATAACGCTCAAAGATTTCAAATACTGCTCTTAAAAAACCATAAGCCAATAACATTCGAGCGCTTTTGATATTTATTGCTGTAATACCATCTTTTGCAGCAATAGCTTTGATGCCTTCTTCAGCATTAATATTGGCTATTAGTGTTCCTCCTGCTTCAGGTTGCATCGTATTCTTCAAACGAACAGGTATGTTTCTTTTTTTAGCTGGCAAGATACAAGTAGGATGTAAAATCTTTGCACCAAAATAAGCCAACTCAGCAGCTTCATCAAAACTCAACTCCTTTACTGGATGCGTTTTACTAACCACTCTAGGATCATTATTATGCATACCGTCTATATCTGTCCATATTTGAACTTCGCTTGCACGAATGGCTGCACCTACGATAGAAGCAGTATAATCACTACCTCCTCTTTTCAAATTATCAATTTCACCAAAAGCATTTCGACATATATAACCTTGCGTAATGAACAACTTGCAATCTTTATGTTCACTTAATTCCTTTATAAGATTCTCTTCAATATACTCCATATCCGGTTCTTCATCTGCATTGATGCGCATAAAATTAAGCGCAGGCAATAAAACCGAATTCACACCAATTTCTTCCAGGTAATAATGAAACATTGCCGTACTTAAAAGCTCGCCTTGAGCAAGAACGGCACGCTCTTCATTATTGGTAAACATATCCAGAGTGAAATTCTTTAAATACTCAAAATGATTCCGGATTAAATCCTGAGCCTTTTCCAAACTTTCTTTTTTTGAGTACAAAGCATTAATAACCTCAATGTATTTATTGTTTAAAACGTCTATAAGCTGAGTAGCCTTTTTCTTATCATTAGCGTATAAGGCCTCAGATATTTCTACCAATGAGTTTGTTGTCCCGCTCATTGCACTAAGCACAACAATTCGAGATTCCTCTCCGGTTACGAGAGGTACAAGATTTTTTATCCTTTCTGCACTCCCAACACTTGTACCACCAAATTTTTGAATTAACATAATATTTTCTAGAAAATTAAGGTGCTAATTTACCTTTTATTCTGATTTATAAATGGATTTTTTATCTTAAGAAATTACCGAAATACATAGAAACACTAAAATCTATTTCGTCTTCATCGTTAATCTAATCTTTGTCAAGATTCGCTTGGTATGCAAAGGGAAATCCCCATTCATCATCCAGGTATAATAACTCGGTTCTTTTGTTAATACATCAACAACCGTTTTATCCTTATGCTTTCCGAAGTTGAAGACTATTTCGTTTTTATCATTGTAAGCTAACCTACCGGCCAAATCTGCAAATCGGTTCTTGGTAGTTACTATTTGAGATAGTTTATTGACATCATTCTCTACCGGAACTACTTTTTTACCATTTCTGTCTTCTATTTCTGTATTCTGATAACGCTCAATTTGTGCTTTCAGAATTTCATACGTGGCTATCGTATCAGCTTCTGCACTATGTGCATTTATCAATTCTTTACCACAATAAAATTTATATGCTGCGGCCAGGTTTCTTGGCTCCATGAAGTGAAAAATATTTTGAACATCTACTAATTTTCTGTTCTCAATATCAAACTCTACTTCTGCCCGCAACAATTCCTCAACCAACATTGGTACATCAAACTTATTGCTATTAAATCCGGCTAAATCTGCATTACCAATAAACTGAACTATCTGAGGCGCCAATTCTTTTAAAGTCTTACAATCAGCTACGGCTTCATTGGTTATACCATGAATAGAAATACTCTCTTCGGAAATAGGTATTTCAGGATTAACGCGCCAAACCTTGGTTTCTTCTTTACCGTTTGGTTCGATTTTATGAAGCGCAATCTCAACTATTCTATCATGACCAATTACTAACCCTGTAGTTTCCAGATCAAAAAAGACAATAGGCTTATTTAATTTTAGTTTCAATTTGAGGACAAGATAACTAAATTATTAAGTGCTTCTTCATTGCTTTTTTCAACATTTAAAATCAAATTGATTTTGGCAATTACTTCATCCAGCAAAGAATCAGGGCAACTGGCTCCACTCGTGAGGACTATTTTTAAAGATTGTTTTGGAGGGAGAAATTCATTAGTCGTTTCCATTCCTTTTGAATGAATATTAAAATGATTTACACTATTTCCGTCAATTTCATTAGCAGATGAAATAAAATAGGTTGGGAATTTCTCTTCACATAATTCAACTAAGTGTGAAGTATTACTGCTATTGTAACCACCAACTACAATAGCCAAATCCGCATTAGTTTTTAATAATCCGTATGTAGCATCTTGATTTTCATTTGTGGCATAACAAAGGGTATCTCTGGTATCAGCGAAATGATTTTTGATTTCATTTTCACCATACACTTCAATCATTACTTCCTTTAAGTAGTTCGCAATTTCAGCCGTTTCCGTTGCTAACATGGTCGTTTGATTAATCACGCCAATCTTTTTAAAATCCTCTGATACATTGAAATTTCCTGAATATTTACCCACAAATTCTTTTTCAAATTCACTTTGTTTTTTCTCACCTTTAATAAAAGTTGCCAGCACTTTCGCTTCTTCCAAATCCTTGATGATAATGGCAGGTCCATGCATGGAACTTCTGGAAAAAGTTGATTTGGTTTCTTCATGATTGTATTTCCCATGAATTACAATGGTATAATTATCTGCTCCGATTTGTTCCGATTTCCTCCAGACCCTTTCTACAAAAGGACATGTCGTGTTATAAGATTTAGTATCGATTCCCTTCTTTTCAATAATATCCAATATTTCTACCGGTGCGCCAAATGCAGGAATAACAACTACGTCATTAGAAGTCAAAACATCAAAAGGTATCAACTGATTTCCATAAGTGTCTTGCAGAAACTTCACGCCACGTTCCAATAAATCTTGATTTACAATTGGATTGTGAATCATTTGACTTAACAAATAAACATTCTTACCCTCATTCTCTTGCAATGCCTTAAAGGCTATTTCAATAGCATTTTCAACACCATAACAGAATCCAAAATGTCTCGCAATATAATATTGCACCTTATCGTAAGACAAAACACTGGGATTGTTATCTTTCTTTCTTGGATCATTCAACTTGCGGAATTCCTTTATCTTAGAAATAATGGGGCTTCTGTAAAATGATGGGATATTAAATGTTTTCATTATGTCCTTTCAAAGTTAACACTTAATTCTTGTTTTTGTTTCGAGGATGAAAACTTAAAATGTTCTCTCTAAGGTATTGTCTGTCAAGGTGAGTGTATATTTCGGTTGTGGTGATACTTTCATGGCCTAACATTTCCTGTACTGCTCTTAAATCTGCCCCACCCTCTATTAAATGTGTTGCAAATGAATGTCGGAATGTATGCGGACTCAATTTCTTTTTAATACCTGCTAAATTGGCTAAATCTTGTATGATATAATACACCATAACTCTAGACAAGCCCTTCCCTCTTCTGTTAAGAAATACGTAGTCCTCAAATCCTTTTTGTATTGGGACTTTCGGTCGGATTTCTCTTAAATAAAGTATAATTAGTTTTTTGGCATAATCACCAATTGGAACCAATCTTTCCTTATTTCCTTTTCCTTCAACCTTAATGTAATCTTCGTTCAGATGAAGGTTACTTATTTTCAAACCGACCAATTCGCTTACCCTGAGTCCACAACTATACATTGTTTCCAATAATGCCAAGTTTCTGTCTCCTTCCGGAGTACTTCGATCTATTAAGCCAAGCATCCTTTCGATTTCATCGATAGTAAGAAATATAGGGAGTTTTCTTTGCGTTTTTGGAGCTTCTAATAAATCTGCCGGACTGTCTTTTATGTCGTTTTCTAAAACTAAGAATTTATAGAATGTTTTTATTCCTGAAATAATTCGCGCTTGCGTTGTATTCGTAATATCAAATTGTGAAATCCATTGTACGAAAGCTAATAAATCGTTATAAATAAGTTTTTCCGGCGTTTTTCCAGAAAGAAATTGCTCTGAATATTGCATTAATTTCCTTAAATCATTTTCATATGCTTCAATAGAGTTTTTTGATAATGATTTTTCCAACAGTAAATACTGCTTGAACCTTACAAAATATATTTTCCAGTTATCCAATTTGCTATGTATCAAAACTAAGAAACAAATTGTTACTTTTGTTCCATGAAACTGGCAATTATCAACGGTCCTAATTTGAATCTTCTCGGACAAAGAGAAACGGCAGTTTATGGCAGTAAAACGTTTGACAACTTCCTAGCCGACTTGAGAGCTCACTACACGAATGTGGATTTGCATTATTTTCAAAGTAATGTTGAAGGAGAAATAATAAACTTATTGCATAATTGTAATACAGATTTTAAAGGAATTATATTAAATGCCGGAGGATATACTCACACATCGGTTGCTATTGCAGATGCTGTTGGAGGTATTAGTATTCCGGTGATTGAAGTACATATTTCCAATATTTTTCAAAGAGAAAATTTCAGACATGTTTCTTATTTAGGTGCGAAATGCATTGGTAGCATTAGTGGTTTTGGGTTAGACAGCTATAAATTAGCCATCGAACAATTCATCCAATCGCAAGTTAGTCAGAACATATAGTGAACCACTTTTTTAGTTTCAAAAAACGGCTCTTTAAAATAGTGGCTTAAATCGAATAGCAGACAACGGTCTATATAATTCCCTAGTTCTTCAGTTAAATCTCCACCTTTCAGGTATAAAATTCCATTGCTTAACTCGTTTTTACTTTCTTTTGAAATCAAATGTTTAACCCAATTGTAAAAAGTTGGAAATTCAGTTACAGCTCGACTAATAACAAAGTCATACTTTCCCTTTAGTTGCTCTGCACGCTCTTGCTGAGCAATGACATTGGTTAATCCTATTCCTTTTACCACTTCGTTTACGACTTTTATTTTCTTGCCGATACTGTCGATCAACATAAATTGACATTCAGGAAACAAGATAGCCAAAGGAATACCGGGAAAGCCACCACCGGTGCCAACATCTAACAATTTCGTTCCGCTCTTAAATTGAATCACTTTTGCAATTCCCAAAGAATGAAGAACATGTCTTTCATAGAATGCATCCATGTCCTTTCTGCTAATCACATTTATTTTTGAATTCCAATCCTCATACAATGGTTTAAGCATTGTTAATTGTTCAATTTGTTTGGAAGTTAAATTGGGAAAATATTTTAAGATAAGTTCGATATTACTTCTTACCGTGTTCTGTTTTCTTAATAAGTTCTGCTAAAAAATCACGTGCTCTGAATAATTGCGCTTTGATTGTACCAATTGGCAAGTCGAGTTTCTGAGAAATTTCTTCGTGGCTAAGTTCTTGAAAATAAAACAATTCCACAATTTCCTTATACTTCGGCTTTAGCTTATCAATCACAGCACGAACCATCATTACCTTTTGTTTTTTAATGTAAAATTCTTCAGGATTTGGAACATATGTTCTAATTAAATTGGAAGCGTCATAATCAGAATCTTCCGGCCTATAGTCTAGTGAAATAGAGTTGCCTTGCTGCTTCTTTTTACGAATAAAATCAATAGCATTGTTACTGGCAATTTTGAATAACCAAGTACTGAATGCGAAGGTTGGTGTGTATTGATGTAATTTTTTAAAAGCTCTACCAAACGCCTCAATTGTCAAATCTTCTGCGTCATCCTTGTTGTTAACCATTTTCAACATCATAAAGAATACACTTTCTCTATATCGTTCTAATAGTTCAGCATAGGCTCTTTGATCACCATCTAAGGCCTTAGTAACGAGATTATAATCGTATAAGGCTTTGGTTGTCAGATTTCCTAAATTATCGTCTAGTTCCCCCAATTGTTTGGCTTGTAAAAAATTTTAGCTAAGTGAAAGATAGGATAAATCAACAAAAGAAGCAACTCATAAATAAAACTAAACATCCACAAATCAGGTTCATTTAGCTTAACTGCTATTTTTCGCATGATTAACCATTGAATTATCACTTTTAACAATATAATTGCTGCAAGCAAAATTAATGTCAACTGATTTAAACATAAAGGCACTAAACATAGGTAAAACAGACAGATTGATAAGTAATTGACTGACAGACTTAATTTTGTGCTTGAGTTGTAAAATGGTGCTGTTGTCAGATGTCTTGCCTTTTGAAGTTTCCAACCTTTAAAGGTTCTTCTGGGCACAGAATAAGTAATTGCACTGTGTGAAATAGCCACATTGACATTCTCCATATTGGCTACTTGATTCACAAACAAATCATCGTCGCCGGAGTTGATATGATAATGTTTTGAGAAACCTTTGTTTTTATAAAATAAATCCTTTTTGTATGCCATATTTCTGCCCACTCCCATGTAAGCTTTCCCTTTTATGGCTTTAGATAGAAAATGAGCTGCTATAACAAAAGCGTCAAAGCGTATCAATTTATTGAGCAATCCTTTCTCTTTAATGTAGGCCCCGTATCCTAAGACGACATCTTTTTTCTCAGTAAAGCCAATTGCCATATCGCTTAACCAATTCTCGTCGGCAGGATAGCAATCTGCATCAGTAAATACTAAATTATTATGGGTTGCAGCTTTGATTCCTACCAAAACAGCAAACTTCTTACCATGCTTATAATATGCGTCTTCCTTTATTGTTACTTTTTTCAAATTAGGAAAAACTTTAACAAACTCATCTATTACATGCTCCGTTTCATCATAACTACAATCATTAACTACAATTACTTCATAATCTGCAGGATAATTTTGAGAGCAAATTTTAGGTAGAAACTCGGTAAGATTTTCATCTTCATTTTTTGCACAGATAATAACACTTACCGGCCCTAATTGATTGCTGGATTCGAGGTGTTTTGATTTAAAAAATGTAAGACTTCCAAATTGGATTAATAGGTTTATGACATAAACTAAAAAGCCGCTCAAACCAATAATTGAAAGGGTTCTCAAATATGGGTCATTTATTAACGCTTCAAGTGTCATATCTTACAAAAATAGAAGCATAGACCACGTCAATTACTATATCTTTGTAATTCTGTGCACAAAGAAATTAACAATGGCAATTCCAATTAAAGCAATCATTTTTGATATGGATGGCGTTATCATTGATAGCGAACCTTTATGGAGAAAAGCAATGATTAAGGCCTTTAATGAATTAGGCATTAATTTTACCGAAGAAGATTGTATCAAAACAACCGGGATGAGGATTCATGAAGTGATTGAACACTGGCAAATAATTTACCCTTCACAAATAAAATCGCCGTCATTACTTAAAACTTCTATACATAACTATTTGATTAATTATATAAATCAAGAAGGGAAGGCCCTTCCCGGCTTTGTTGAACTTCTGGATTTTTTAAAAAAGAATAATTATAAAATTGGTTTGGCAACTTCTTCTGATAATGTGCTCATTGAAGCCGTTTTAAGTAAATTGAATGTCGCGGATAATTTTGATGCCTTAATTTCTGCCGAGGATTTAACTTATGGGAAACCACATCCTGAAGTTTATTTACACTGTGCCAATTTACTTGGTGTCATTCCGCAACAATGTTTAGTCATAGAAGATTCAATTAATGGAATTATATCTGCTTTGGCTGCTCAAATGAAAGTCTTAGGCATCCCTGATTACGAACAATTAAACAATGTTAAATTTAAGGTAGCCACAGGCATTATAAGCCATCTCGGTGAGGTTAAGGATTTTTTATTAGCGAGTTAAAGAGTAATTTAGTACGATACAATTTTGGAATTCCAATTAGAACATAAGGACCAAAAAACAAAGGCAAGGGCGGGTAAAATAACAACCGACCATGGCGAAATCCTTACGCCCATTTTTATGCCTGTGGGAACTGTTGCAACAGTTAAGGCTGTGAAACAAGAAGAGCTGGAAAATGATATTAAAGCGCAAATTATTTTAGGAAATACCTATCATCTTTACTTACGGCCAGGAATAGAAACCCTGAAACTCGCCGGTGGCTTGCATAAATTCAATACCTGGGAAAAACCAATTCTAACTGACAGTGGTGGTTATCAAATTTTTTCTCTTGCCAATCAAAGGAAGTTATCTGAAGAAGGTGCAGTTTTTAAAAGCCATATTGATGGCAGTAAACATGTTTTCACACCAGAAAACGTAATGGATATCCAAAGAGCAATTGGCGCCGATTTCATAATGGCTTTTGATGAATGTCCGCCCTACCCTTGCGAACATTCTTATGCTCAAAAGTCAATGGGTTTAACACACCGATGGCTGGAGAGATGCATTACTCAGTTTAATAAAACCGAACCATTGTATGGATATCAGCAAGCACTGTTACCCATTGTTCAGGGAAGCGTTTTCAAAGATTTAAGAAAAGAATCTGCTGAATTTATCGCTGAGAAAAATTGTTTTGCTAATGCAATCGGAGGTTTAAGCGTAGGTGAACCGGCTGAAGACATGTATGAAATGACGGAATTGGTTTGTGATATTTTGCCTTCAGATAAACCGCGTTATTTAATGGGAATTGGTACGCCTCAAAATATTTTAGAATGTATTTCTTTAGGAATTGACATGTTTGATTGCGTTATGCCTACCAGAAATGCCCGACATGGTTTGTTGTTTACAAAAAACGGCGTGATTAATATAAAAAACCAGAAATGGAAAAATGATTTTTCTCCCATAGAAGAAAACGGCGCAAGTGAAGTTGATTCAAGGTATTCAAAAGCCTATTTGCGTCACCTTTTCGCGTCTGAGGAGGCATTAGGGGCACAATTAGCCAGTATTCATAATTTAGCCTTTTATATTTGGTTGGTTGGGGAAGCGAGGAATCAAATAATTGCCGGTACTTATGGAGATTGGAAAGTAAAAATGGTTAAACA
>JBFWYJ010000051.1:0-12616 GCA_050186555.1 Bacteroidia bacterium | reverse complement strand
GCGTTTGTTACGCCCATGAAGAACATTAATATAAGTGTTACTAAAATAAAGCCAATAATAATAGTATTAATTAGGTCGTGTAATGTAATCTTCGTTTTTTCTGATTGATCTGCAGTGATTTTAATATCAATGTTTTGGGGGAATTCAGTTTTCTTTAGTTCAGCAATAATATCTCGAATATTATCTGAAGCTTCGATCAGATTTTCTCCGGCTCTTTTAATTACATTGAGTGTAATTACATTTTTGCCTGCCAATCTTGCAAAACTTTCTGCTTCTTTAACTGTGTCAACAACATTCGCAATATCTTTTAAGTAGTACATTGCACCTGATTGTGAACCAATGATTAGATTTTGTATTTGATCTACGCCGGTAAATTCGTTTTTAACAGTTAAGGTGCGTTTTGTTCCATCCATTGGCACAGCACCACCATTAATGGTCATGTTTTCACTACCTATGGTTCTTTCAACATCTCCCATTGTTAAGCGAAGTTGTTGCATTTTAAACATGTCAAGGTTAACTTGAATTTCGCGTTCAGGTGCGCCAACCATTTGAACCTCGGTAATTTGTTTTAATCCCTCAATTCTGTCCTTTAATTCTTCAGAGTATTCTTTCAATTTGGTAAGAGGCATATCTCCGGCAATGTTGATGTACATAATCGGCATTTCTGAAAAAGCTAATTCTTTAACAAATGGTGCTTTAGTAAGTGAAGCAGGGAGGTCAGATTTAGCCTCATCAACTTTATCTTTAACAATTTGTCTCGCCTTGTCAACAGTAACATCCGTATTAAACTCAACCATTATCAGACTTAAGTCTTGCATTGAATTACTGTTCATTTTTCTAATGCCCGGTATAGATTTTAATTTCTTTTCCAGTGGTTTTGTTACAGTGTTTTCAATATTGGTTGGTGAGTTACCGGCATATACTGTACTGATATAAAATTTTGGAACGACGATATCCGGGAAACTTTCTTTTGGTAGATTATTATAAGAAATAATTCCGGCAAAAGATATGATTACCGTTAGTATATAAACAGCTGTTTTATTCTCAATTGCCCAGCTACTTGGTTTAAATTCTTTAAAACTCATTTTTATTTAGTTTGGATAACTGAACCTTCGCTAATACTTTCACTTCCTTCGACTATGAGTAAGTCATTGTCTTGTAATCCGGATGTAATTTCCGTATAACCATTGTATTCTTTTCCTAGTTGAATATTTTTTCTTTGCACCTTATTATTAGAAGCAATAAAAGCATAGTGTTTTCCACTAAAGTCCTTTTGAATTAGTTTATTGGAAATTGAAATTGTTGGTTTTTGAGAAACGTAGTCATTAATCTTTAAGACAACAATCTGATTAGGATAATATTCTTTCTTATTGTCAAGCAGTAATTCAACATTAAAAGTACGACTTACCGGATTGATGGATCTGGCAGAATAATGGATAGTTGAGCTTAAGGTGTCTCCGGTATCCGGAAAAGAAACGATTACTTTGTCGCCCCTATGTACTTTGCTAATGTATGATTCAGCAATTTCTGCTTTAATTTTAAGATTATTAAAGTTAACAACACGAATAGCAGGCATGCCTGGCGCAACTAATTGTCCAAGCTTAATATCAACAGCATCTATCGTCCCATCTATTGGAGATACAATCTTACTCATTCTCAATTGTTCCGCTAAAGCCGCTTTTTTCTTTTCGAGACTTTCTTTTTGTGTCTTAGCTTGCAAATATTGTATTTCTGTTCCGATTTTTTGTTCCCAAAGCGCTTTTTGTTTATCATAGAGTTGATTTGATAATTCGATTGCGGTTTCTAAATCGGCCATGCTTTGTTGTATACTTCTTGCATCAGTTTCTGCTAGTACCTCTCCTTTATGAACAAAATCGCCGGTCTTAACATGGATTTTGGTAATTGTACCAGGAATCTCGGATGAAATAGAAACGCTTTCTTCCGCATCAACTTTTCCCTGAACATTTATGTATGTTTTAAAAAATTCAGGAATAAGTTTTTTTACAGTTACAAGCGTTCCATTCGAAGCTTTGTTTGAATCTAGTTTTTCTATTTCTTGTTTGACTTTTTCTAATTCAGTAATTAATTCAGCTTGTTTAGCTTTTAATTCACTGAGTGTACTTTTATCTTCACCGCAAGAAGTAATAATTCCTGCAATCAGACTGATAGTTAATATTGCAATTGTTTTATTCATAAATCTTATTTAACAAGTTTTCCGCTAGCTTTTAAGTAATCAGTTTTTGAAACCAATACGTCATAAATGGCATTATAGTAGTTCGTTTCGGCTTCTTTTAGAGTAGTTTCTGCATTTATCAATTCGAGATTGCTGCCAATACCTTGCTCATATTTTTTGAGCGCAACTTCATGTATATGTTTGGCAAGAGCCATATTCTTTTCTTGATTTTTCAGAGTTTTGTTTGAGTTTTCATACTGAATTGAGGCATTTGTTAACTCAAGTTGAGCGCCTAGCTCTAAATTCCTTAGATTATTCTGGTTCGTTTGGGAGGCAATTTTTGCTTGTTGTATTTTGAAATGTCTTTGAAACCCGGTGAATATGTTCATATTAATGGTTCCGCCAACTAAAGCGATTTTAAACCATTTTTTATCTGAGTCTAAAAAGTCAAAATCTTGTCTTTGTGCATTGTATTGATAAGCACCATATCCAACTAATGTTGGTAAATAAGTGAATTTTTGTCTTTTTAAATCAATATCTAAAAGATGCTGTCTTGTTTCAAGCAATTTATAATCAGGTCTGTTGGAAATATCTTTTATTGAAATATCACTTATTGATTCTGAATCATTCAACTCAAGAGAATCCGTTAATGTTATTTGTTGTTCTAAACTATATCCCATCTGAAATTTCAGCATGTAATATGTTAGCTCGATTAATTTTTCTATTTTTTCCTTTTCTGTTTGTAAATTATTGTATTGTACTTCTAATCTTTCTACATCTATAAGTTCTACAAATCCTTGTTGGTTCATTGCTTTGACATCAGACAACATTTTTTCCAATCGTTTTACATTTGCGTCTAATAACTTTAAGCGTTCTTTATTAATGATAACATTGTAATAAGCTTTACTTACCTGAGCAGTAATTTCTGATTTATTTCTGCTTGTATTTAATTTAGATAAGTTGATAAATTCTTTAGCAGCCACAACACCAAAGATGTAATCACTGCTGAAAATCAATTGTGAAGCATTAAATCCCGCTGTTGCATTATATTTAGTTCCGAATTTTACCGGTATAAAGGATCCTGCCGGAGCACCAAAAAACTCTCCCGGGATTAAGGATGTTGGTATTTCTATATAATTTTTTAAATCAAAGCTCCCGGTCACTTGAGGTAAGCCCATTCCTGTTATTTCATTTTTTTTGTAAACAGCATTTTTTTCTTCAAGCAAACTGTTCAAATAAGTTGGATTGTTCTTTAATGCAAACTCGACGGCTTCCTGCAATGTAAAAGCGCTTTTGTCTTGACAGTAAATCTTATCTGACAATGAGCAGAACATCAATCCAATAAGTAGTTTTAGATTATTCCTCATCAATAATATTTTTGTATTTGTTTATTAATTTATGTCCTTTGAGGGTACATACCCCATATAGAAAGTGCTCTGTTAATGCTATTGTAACTTCAACCAAATTAAACTGATCATGATTAAAAGTATTTCCGTTGATGCTCATTTCTATCAACTCCACGCGAAGCTTCGCCATTAGTTTTACATTAATATCATTTCTGATATATCCTTCTTTCTGACCTTTGGTTAAAGACAATTCAACCATTTCTAGAATAAATCCATTTTTAAATTTTTTAAACTCATTCCATGTTTCAGGATAAAATTTATTTAATTCATAAAAAAGAATAGGATTAATTTTTGAGAACATTTCTCTCAACTCCTTCACCATTTCAAAAACTTCTTCAACAACATTTTGTGATTTCCCGTAAATATTAGAGAACCTGCACTTATCCTTTTCAATGTTTCGTAACATTAATTGGTGAACAATTTCATTTTTTTCTTTAAAATGCTTGTAGATTGTCTTTTTGCTAATACCTAGACTTTTTGCAATGTCATCCATACGGATGTTTTTTATTCCGTACTTGAAAACAAGTTCTTCAGCTCCGTCCAATATTTTATTCTTAGTTGGCAAAATGATGACAAAACTAAGGAAACTATTTATGTATAACAAGTTTCCGTATTAGAAATATTTTTTTAGCATCTTTGTATCGGATGAATAAGCCGAAACATACGAAGTGGGAACGCATAAAAAGGTGGTTAACAACACCTTACAGGATGGTTGTTTTAAATGAAGAAACGTTTGGAGAAAGCGTAGCCGTTAAAAGTTCACCCTTGGGGCTGATTACAATACTGGCTGCTATTACCATCTTAATGATCATATTGACGATTAGTATCATTGCATTTACCCCATTGCGTGAATATATACCGGGATACGGCCATATAGATGATAGAAAAGCCTTGGTTGAGTTAAACAATAGAATAGATTCATTTGAAAGTTCTATTTCATCAAAGGAAATGTATCTGAATAATTTGCTTAATGTTTTTATGGAGAAGGTTGACACAATGCCTGCTAAACCAACAAAAGACAGTTTAAAGAATAAGGTTGCTATTAATAGTAAGCCATCAGAAGCGGATTTACAGCTAAGGAAAGAAGTGGAGGAAATGAAGAACAGTTCGGTGATAGCTAACAATCAATGGAGAAATTCCAGCTTAAACGATATTGTTTTTTATTCTCCGGTAAAGGGAATCGTGATTAGTTCCTTTAACACTGAAGAATCTCATCTAGGGGTTGACGTAGTAACAAAGAAAGATGAAACAATTAAGGCTCCTTTGGATGGGACGGTTATCTATACAGGTTTTACAGTAGAAGATGGTTTTATTCTTCACCTTCAACATTCTAACAATCTTACAACTATATATAAACACATGTCAAAAATTTATAAGAAAACAGGTGAGCGTATTAAAACGTCGGAAGTTATTGGCATTGTTGGAAGCACAGGAACAACAAGTAGTGGTCCACACCTTCATTTTGAAATCTGGCATAATGGAATTCCTGTTAACCCCGAAGCGTTTCTTTCCTTTTAAATTCTGCTTGAGTTAAAAATAAAACATTAAAAAAAGCAAAAAAACTTAACCCGGTCTGAGTTTCTAAAGTGTCTTCAAAAGTAAATGAAATGATGGCGCTTAATAAAAATGGCCAATAGAGTATGTGTAAGAAGCTTTTTAATCTTATCAGCGGATATGTAATAAAAGCAATGAAGATAAGAAGACCGATCAGGCCAAGTGCAACAAAAATTGTTACAAATTGATTATGCGGTCTTTTTCTCCAGTCTTGATTCAGTGGAGATTCGGATTGCTCATAGCAAGTATTCATGACGTTTTGTACATCACCTGTACCGCATCCAAAAATTGGATTCTGTTTTATAGCACAAATAGCAGCTTTGATATAATAAAATCTCATGGTAAAAGAATGGCCGTTAATAATACCTCCGTTCTTATACTCATTATATTCGTAGAATAATTCATATAGGCGTTTTTGGATGGGATTCCACTCTTTGTATAAATAATTAGTGACGTTGTTGGCTACCTCGTTTAACTCTTCGTTATTTAGCTTAGAGAAATCAGTAGAGTCTTTCATGAGGCCTTTACTACTCATGTATCTTAATAGAATAAAATACAAAGGTCTGTTTTGCTCTTTTTCAAGGTTAATTATATAATCCGGTTTTTTTGCATTCCAATTTCTAATTAGTTCTTCAGATTGGATGTTTCTTGCTACAATAATACCATTTTCAATTTGTTGATTGAATCTATAGTTGTTATATGCATTACCATTTGCGGTAACTGACTGCGGAACATTAACTTCAGTTGTTCGCTCAGCGAATAATGAATTGTAAAAGCCATATGTAGTAATGTATAAATATGAAATAAGGATGATAAGTGTAATTACGCTAGAGTAAAAAGCCTTTCTATTAATGTAATAAATAACAACAAGCAAACTTAAAATTCCTACAACTCCTAAATTGATTAGCCCGGTAAACAATCCAAGCTTTATAAGCCCAAAAACAAAATAGCAAATTAGAAAAACGAAGAGCAGTCTAAAAAAATATTTTTTGAAGTAATAAATAAAATAAGCACTTATAAAAATGGCGATATTAATAAGAAATCCAAGCCTAATATGACTCATAAATCTTGATAGTTCCCGGGTATCATCTTTTTGAAAGATAAAGGCGTTATGAAACAAGCACCATGAAATATTAAGAAATGTTCCGGCTAAGAAACTAATCAAAACCATGTGTATTTCTTTGATGGTTAATTTTTCAGAGCTCAAATAAATAGTTGGTAATAAAAACAAAGGCAATTTTGTTCTTACGTCATTCCAGCCATCTAACAGGTTATTTGTATAGATTAGCCCTAAAGCATGAATAATGAAAATGGAAATTAGAACAAAGTATAATTTCGAATTTTTAATTCTGGTTAGTTTGGTTTTAAAATCCCCCTCTAATAACCAATTGCCTAGAAGTATAAATTGGGGGATGCTTGTAGGCACTGTGCCTAACATCAATCCCAGAAATAACAAGCAAGAACCTATTAAAAAAATGTATCTATGTATGGTAGACCCGAACACCAAATAAATGAACGTTATTTTTAAAGATTATTGTCTCTAAAGTTGGATTGTTTTTAACAAGTTAAGGCTTAAAATGCTCAAAAGATAGAACTCTTTTCTCACCTTCATTCTTCATTATTATTCTTAGATGCTCGTAATGATTAATGATTTTTTCTGCTATTTCAGGCCATTCTATGAAGATGTAGGCATTTTGTTCCAGATACTCTTCAAAGCCTAAGTCATTGAGTTCATCAACTGACTGAATTCGATATAAATCAAAATGAAAGATTTTTAAATTTTTTGCCGGATATTCCAAAACTATAGGGTAGGTCGGGCTGGCACTTGCGCCATCATATCCCAGTTGTTTAACAATTGCCTTAATTAAAGTTGTTTTGCCACATCCCATTTCTGCATAAAAGGTAAAGATTCTATAGGAAGGAAATTTCTCAAGTATCTTTTTTGAGACATCAGGTAGTTGCTGCAGATTGTTTATTGCAATTTCAGAGTTCATTATTTTGGTTCAAGAACAATATAAGGAATAATCATTTCTTCCAAACTTATGCCGCCATGCTGAAAAGTATTTTTATAGTAATTAACGTAATGGTTATAATTATTCGGATACGCAAAAAACTTATATTCTTTAGCAAAAATGTATCTGGTACTCACATTAGCCTTTGGTAAAAAGGCATCCGCAGGATTTTTTATTTCGAAAACTTCTTTTGGATTATAGTCTAAGGCCTTACCTTGCTTGTATCTCAAATTGGAGTTAACATTTTTATCCCCTAAAACTTTTGTTGGTTCTTTAACATGCACTGTGCCATGATCTGTAGTGATAACCAACTTAATATCCTTATCTCTTAACCGTTTAATAATTTCATGTAATGGAGAATGTTCAAACCAGCTTTTTGTAATGCTTCTGTAGGCAGCTTCATTTTCGGCTAATTCTCTGATAACTTCCATATCTGTTCTGGCATGACTCAGCATATCAACGAAATTATATACGATAACATTCAAATCTGCAGATAATAAATTATTGAAATTATCTACTAATTTTTTACCGGAATTATAATTCGTGATTTTAGTATAATTTACTTTGAGGTCTTTACCATTTCTGGTTAGTTGCGCTTTTAAGAACTCTTCTTCATGTAAGTTTTTGCCGCCTTCATCATGATCATTTTTCCATAAATCAGGATGTCTTTTTTCCATTTCCGATGGCAATAACCCACTGAATATTGCGTTTCTGGCATATTGGGTCGCGGTTGGTAAAATGCTAAAGAAGAGTTCTTCAGACTTTGTTTTATAGTAATTATTAATAATCGGTTCAATGATCTTCCATTGATCGAAACGTAAATTATCAATTACAATTAGAAAGTACTTTTCTTTAGCACTTCCTAATAATGGAAAAAATTTATTCTTAAGAAGTGTATGGCTCATAACTGGAGCGTTGGATTCTTTACCACCGAGCCAATTAATATAGTTTTTTTCGATGAATTTAAAGAACTGAGAGTTAGCATCTGCTTTTTGCATGGTAAGAACTTCATACATGCTTTTATCTTGAACCTGATCTAATTCTAATTCCCAATAAACTAGTTTTTTATATAGTTCAATCCACTCTTCCAGTGAAAGTTTATCGCTAAGTGTGATGCCTATTTGTGCAAATTCCTTTCTGTATTCCGTATTAGTTTTTTCAGAAACCAATCTTTTATTGTCTAATGCTTTTTTAAGTGAAAGTAATATTTGGTTAGGGTTAACAGGTTTTATAAGGTAATCTGCAATTTTTCCTCCGATAGCGTCCTCCATAATATGCTCTTCCTCACTTTTTGTAATCATGATTACCGGAAGATTAGGATTACCTTGTTTTATCTTCAATAATGTCTCTAAGCCCGTGATTCCTGGCATATTTTCATCCAGTAATACGCCTTGAATATTCTTATTGTCTTTAATGTGATCAAGCGCTTCATCACCACTTATTGCCGGAATGATGTCATACCCTTTATCGTTAAGAAATAATATATGAGGTTTGAGAATTTCTATTTCATCATCAGCCCAAAGAATGGTAATTTTGTCCATAAAGTACTTTTTAAGTAAAACGTGATAAATCTAATTTAATTATATAAATTGATAAAATATTTCGATGTCTGTTAATAAACGTAAAATAATCAATGACCCGATTTATGGTTTTGTAACAATACCAGATAACCTGGTTCATGACTTGATAAATCACCGGTATTTTCAGCGTTTACGAAGGATAAAGCAATTGGGATTGACCAATTTAGTTTATCCCGGAGCATTACATACTCGTTTTCATCATGCTATTGGCGCAATGCATTTAATGCAAGAGGCTGTGCAAGTACTACGGTTGAAAGATATATCTATTACGGATGAGGAGGAGCAAGCGGTTCTGGTAGCAATTTTGTTACATGATATTGGTCATGGCCCATTTTCACATGCCCTTGAGCACAGTATCGTTAAAGGTATCAGTCATGAAACAATTTCCAGTTTGATTATGGAAGCTTTAAACAAGGAGTTTAAAGGAAAGTTATCTCTTGCAATCAAAATCTTTAATAATCAGTATAAGAAGAAATTTCTGCATCAATTGGTAAGTTCTCAATTGGATATGGATCGCTTGGATTATTTAAAGCGAGATAGTTTTTTTACGGGGGTAAATGAAGGTGTTATTAGCAGCGACAGGATTATCAAAATGTTAGATGTGAAAAACAACAATTTAGTTGTTGAGATAAAGGGCATTTATAGTGTAGAAAAATTTTTGATTGCCAGACGATTAATGTATTGGCAAGTCTACTTGCATAAGACTGTATTAAGCGCAGAAACACTTCTGGTTAACATTTTGAGAAGAGCGAAAGAGTTAGGGGTAAAAGACAAAAATTTATTTGCTACACCAATCTTAAAACAGTTTTTATTGAATGATTACACTGAAAAGGATTTTAAAGAAAATCCATTATTATTAGATGACTTCGCTAAACTAGATGATACTGATATAGCTGCATCTGTTAAGGCCTGGATGGACAGTGAAGATAAAATCCTGAAAGAACTGTGTAGGAGCTTGATTGAACGTAAACTATTTAAGATTGAGTTAGAAAATAAAGATTTTCCCACCGCATATAAGAACAAATTGATTGAAAAGGCAATGAAGAAGTATGGAGTTAACAGAAGGGAAGCATCTTATTTTGTTTATTCAAGCAACGTGAATAATAACGCTTACATGTCAAGTAACACTAAAATAAATGTATTAATGAAAGACGGCACTTTAATGGATGTGGCTGATGCAAGTGACCAACTTAATTTACAAGTCTTGTCTCAAACAGTTACGAAGCATTTTCTCTGCTATCCTAAATCGCTAAATCAATAAAAAAACCCCTTACGGGGTTTTAATTAATGCGATTATTTAAAGTCGATTAATTCTACGTTAAAGATCAGCCATGCATTTGGCGGAATTGCTCCCGGATAACCTCTTTCTCCGTAACCTAAATGAGGTGGAATTACTAATTTCGCTTTTCCTCCTTTTTTAAGTAATTGTAATCCTTCTGTCCAACCAGGTATTACTTGATTTAATCCAAATTCAATTGGTTGTCCTCTTTGAATTGAGCTATCAAAGATTTTACCATCTAAAAACATTCCTTCATAATGTACTTTAACAGTAGAGGTTGCAGCCGGCGATTCTCCTTCTCCTTCTTTTTCAATAATGTAATGCAAGCCACTATTTGTTTTTTGCGTTCCTTTGGTAACTTCCGCTAATATTTTTTCTTCTTCAGCTTTTTTCGCAGCTAACTTTTCTGCCATTTTCTTTTCAAGATTTGCCTGCTCTTCAATAAACACTTTTGGTGCGTCAAATTTTTCAGCATCAGCTCCTTTTCTTAGAATGATTACCTTATTCATTACGTCACCTTGTTTGATTGAGTCAACGATATTTTGACCATCAATTACGTGCCCAAAAACAGTATGTTTCCCATCCAACCAATCAGTTTTAACGTGAGTAATAAAAAACTGACTACCATTAGTTCCGGGACCGGCATTAGCCATACTTAAAATTCCGGGACCGGTATGTTTTAAAGACTCATCAATTTCATCGGCAAATTTGTAGCCCGGGTCTCCAGTACCTGTTCCTAAAGGACAACCTGTCTGAATCATAAAATTAGCAATTACACGATGAAATTTTATGCCATCATAATATGGTTCTCCGGCAGCCTTTGCAGTGTTAGTTTGACTCCCTTCAGCTAATCCAACGAAATTTGCTACTGTCATTGGCGTTTTTTTGTATTCCAATGCTAAATAAATATTTCCTTTATTCGTTTCAATTTTGGCATACATGCCATCTTCTTGTTTACTTAAGAACTCTTTATCCATTTTGCTTAGTTTTACTTTTTTGTTTTTTCCTTTTTGAGCCATTAGTCCACTATTAAAACTAAGTGCTGCTATTAATATGAAAGCTATTTTTTTCATAATCATGATTTATTCATTAATAAGCAAATATCTTGCCTTTTTTAGTTTGCCTGAGGTTGAGGACTAACTATGTCTAGTAATTCCACTTCAAAAACCAAAGTTGAGCTTCCAGGAATTGGACCTTGCTGCATTGGACCATATCCTAGATTTGACGGTACAATTAATTTTGCTTTTCCACCAATTCCCATCAGTTGTAGCCCTTCCGTCCAGCCACTAATCACTTGGTTTAAAGGAAACTCAACCGGTTGTCCACGTTCAACTGAACTGTCAAATACAGTACCATTCAATAATTTTCCTGTGTAATGCACTTTAACCACATCATTTGCATTTGGTTTTTTGTTGCTTCCTTTTTTCAGTTCAATATAAATTAATCCGCTCGGAGTAGGCTCAGTGGTAATGTTATTTTCTGTTAAATACTTGTCTCTGTCTGCCTTTTCCTTTTCCGCAAGCTCTTTCATCATCTTTTCGCGTTCCATTTGTTGAGCTTTTTGATTCTCTTCCATTTCTTGTTTTGTGATTACTTTTTTCACAGCAAAAACGCCCTTTAAGAACATTCCCGGTTTGATGCCAGGAGGCAATTCATTTAATCCCATAGTTTTTGTAAAGAAAGAATCTGCCGGAATAACAAACGCAGCGCTGTCACCTTCATGCATCATTAATAATGCATCTTCAAAACTTCCTACAAATGAAGAAGCCTGAATGCCAAAGTTTGTATATCCTGACCCATCTTTACTAACATCTTTACTGTTAACTACAGTTGAATCCTTGTCATAAGTTGATATACGGTAACCAAAATAAATTCCACCACCCAACTGAACTGGTTTTCCTTCTTCATTCCGGTGAAAAAACTTATAGTGTAAGCCATTTTCTTTGGCTCTGGTATAACCTTTAAATTTTGAATCGTTACCACAAGAAGCCAAAACAATAATGGCCAAAATGCTTGCTGCGTATTTTATTTTCATTTTTCTTTAATTAAGTAATGTTATTTCGTAAACAATCGGAGAGCAAGGCGGTACAATGTTACCTAATCCATCCTCACCAAATGCGAGGTACGAAGGTAATATAATTTTAGCAGATTCACCCGATTTCATTCGTTTGATTACATAATTTATACCGGGTAAGCATTGATCAGGTACAGAAGTGTTAATTTCCCACCCTGGCGGGGATTCATCGAACTGTTTGTTAGATAACAGATACCCTTTATAAATGACGGAAACCGATTTATTTGTTCCATTTGGATGACTAATATCGGGCTCACCTTCCAGCCAATAAACGCGTGAACTGTCTTTTAGGCAATTACCTTTGTTTATTTTTTCGGCATATTTGGTCATTAATTTGTCTTCATGCGCTTCCCAATCAAATTTTAAAGAATCTAATTCATTTTGATCCAAAAAGGCAATTATTTTAAAATTCACTTTAACCATGGAATCAGACTTCATGAATCCCGGTATTTCCTTTGAGTAAAAGTATTTTTGAAGAAAAGGCAGAGCAGGAACAAGCAAACTTGAACTATCACCTAAATTTGATTTTGAAAGATGG